>SLCP01000013.1 GCA_007125735.1 Coriobacteriia bacterium
ATGTTCAGCCGATTTCTCGCTTCCTATGACGCCGCCATGGCGACCGGACTCATCGCCTGCATGCTCACGCGGACCGACGCCTCACTCGACGACGTGGTCGACGGGCTCCCGCCGTTTTACAAGCGGGAGATGGGACTCGTGTGTCCTGCCAACCGCAAGGGAGCGGTCATGGGAGCGGTCTCGCGAGCGGCAGCAGGCAAAGAGGTCGGCGTGAGCGAGGGCGTGTACGCGCGCGAGGACGACGGCTGGGCGCTCGTGCTCCCGCATCCCAACGAACCGCTGGTGAGGGTGTGGGCCGAGGGCAACGATCCCTCCGCGCTCGACGCGATCGCGGCGCGGTGGAGCGAGGTCGTACAAACAGCCATCGACGGAGAATGAGCGCGGCTGTTCGCACGCATCGGTGACGATTCGGTGACGGCTCGCCTGTCACATGGCACCCTACCTGCTACAATACAGTGTTCAGTCGTAGGCCCCCGTGCACGAGAGAGTGTCCCGCATGCATCGATCCCCGTATCGCCCCGCGCTGGTCCTCGTCGTGGGCGTACTCGGAATCCTCATAGCGACCGCGTTCAACACCACGACCCGAGCGGCCGAGGTGCGGCCTCCGGGCCGTTCCGGCGACCTCGTCGACGTGGTCCGTGAGATGGAAGGCCAGCGCGAGTCGCTACAGGAGCGCCTCGGCGACCTGCGCGAGGAGGTCGCGCGCCTCGAGCGTGAGGCCGCCGAGGACGCCGGCATGACCCGCTCGTTCACACAGGAGTTCGACCGGGTCCGTCTCAACGCCGGTATGGCCGAGGTCGCAGGTCCGGGTGTCGAGGTGGTCCTCGGCGACGGGGCCGACGTCCCCAAAGGGGCCGACCCCAACGACTACCTCATCCACGACACCGATATCGCCGGGGTCGTCAACGCGCTGTTCGTGGGCGGGGCCGAGGCGGTCGCGGTCAACGGCGAGCGCATCATAGCCACCACGCCGATACGGTGCGCCGGCACGACCATCCTCGTGAATGCGACGCGTCTCGGCAACCCGTACACCATCGTGGCGATCGGCGATCCCGAGACACTCGAGCAGGCGGTCCGCGAGGATTCGCACGGGTCGCTGCTGTTCGACGTGTACGCGAAGCAGTACGGTCTGCACGTCTCCCTCAGCCGTGTCACCGAGACGTCGGTCCCTGCGTTCAAAGGATCGATGAGACCCGTGTACGCGACACCCGACGACGGGGGGGTGTGAGATGCTCGTCTTGGCCCTCGCCCTCGCCCTCGGAATCACCCTCGGTCTCCTCACCAACGTGAGCGTCCCGCTTGGTATGCTGACGTATCTCGGCGTGGCGGTGCTCGCCGCCATCGACGCCTGCTTCGGCGGGGTGAAGGCGAGCCTCGAGGGCACGTTCGACGATAAGGTGTTCATCTCCGGTTTCTTGACGAGCACGCTCATGGCCGCGTTCATCGTGTTCGTTGGCGACCGGATCGGCGTTCGCGAGCTCTATCTGGCTGCGGTCGTCGCCTTTGGCATGCGGATCTTCGAGAACCTCGGCAGCGTGCGCAGACTCATGTTCGCCCGATGGGGGTGGGAGTGATGAAAGTCCACCACCTGCCTTCGCGCGAGACCTTCACGCATCTCAAGGATGCCTCGAAGAAGGGCCTCCATGCATCCGAGCGGGCGGTGGGCCGATCGGTCAACGAGGCGCGCCTCATGGCGAGTTTGGCGGTGGGACTGCTCCTCGTCGGGTTCCTGCTCGTGGCCCAGTGGCGCGGTGCGGCGACGTTCACGCGGTCGCTCGACCGCCAGTCGGACCAGAACCTCGCGATCATCATCCAAGAGATCGCCGCCGAGAACAACGCGTTGCGAGGCGAGATCGTGCGCCTGCAGATGCGACTCATGGAGACCGGGATGGAGTCCGAGGACCGTTCCCGCGTCCTCAACGAGGCGGCCAAGGAGATGCAGGCCGTGCGCCTCGTTTCCGGCCTCGACGCCGTGAGCGGACCGGGGATCGTCGTGGCCATCAGCGACCCGGAGCGGGTGTTGCTGCCGCAGGACTTCGTGCGTCTCGTCCACGAGCTCAGGGCAGGAGGCGCCGAGGCCATCGCCGTCAACGGCACGCGCGTCTCCGCAACGAGCGGGTTCGCCGGCGGTGACGGCTCCATCATCATCAACGACGTCGTGTTCTCGCGCACCTACGAGGTCAGCGTCGTGGGCGATCCCGATAACCTGGCCCAGGCACTCGAGTTGCCGGGCGGTCTGAGATCGACGCTCCTGACCTTTCCGGGAGTGAACGTCGAGATCTCGCCTGCCGAGGAGGTACGCGTGGCCGCAGGTCTGCACGGTGAATTCGTGTACGCGCAGAAAGTGGAGAATCCGTAATGAGCGACGTGATCGACGTGGATGCTGTCGAGATCGACGGCCGTACGCTGAGAGATGAGGGACGGCGTGCCCGCGAGGAGCGTCGGCGCGGCCGGTCGCTGCGGGCGCGACTGGCCCGCACGATGGAAGACCGCCCACGATGGCTGCGGGTCGCGGTTTTCGCCGGTGCCTCTGTCGCCACACTCGTGATCGTCGCGGTGCTGATCGACGTCGCGGCATCGTTTGGACGCGTGCATCCTGGCGTGCGTATCGGAGAGGTGCGGGTCGGGGCTGCTTCCCCTGCATCGGCGATAGAGCGAGTCGACGGCGTGTTCGGCCCGCGGCTCGACGATCCCGTGACGGTCGCGTTCGAGGATCGTGAGTGGCTCACCGGCGCGTCAGCGCTCGGAGCGTCGCTCGAGTCCGAGACACTCGTCGCCGAGGCGATGTCGTTCGGTCGAACGGGTCCGCTCGGCGAACGGGTCGCAACGCGGGCCCGGCTGTGGTTCACGCCCGCGGTCATCCCGGTGAGCGCGGCAATGGAGGAGAGCGCCGTCGCCGGGTTCCTCGACGAGATCGCCGAGGATGTCGAGAAGGAGCCCCGGAGCGCGGCGGTGGTCATCGAGGGAACCGACGCGCGCCTCGAACCTGCCGAACTCGGCGTCGCTCTGCGCAGGGACGCTCTCGTTGAGGGGCTTGCGGCAGGTCTTGTCGCGGAAGAGCGCACCATAGAGGCACGGGTGGAGTTCACGCCGGTGCGCATAGCCGACGACG
This sequence comes from Coriobacteriia bacterium, assembly GCA_007125735.1. Taxonomy (GTDB): domain Bacteria; phylum Actinomycetota; class Coriobacteriia; order Anaerosomatales; family SLCP01; genus SLCP01. Next base: position 3,113 of record SLCP01000013.1, read on the forward strand.
GTGCCGCCCAGGCGCTCGCCGACGCCCGCGCTATGCTCGATGGGCCGGTGACGGTCGTTCACGATGAGGCCGAGTGGGAGTTCAGCGCCGCGGAGATAGCCACGTGGATCTCGTTCCGCGAGGTTCCTGTAGGCAGCGGCAAAACCACTACCGGTGCAAGCGTTCCCGGATCGGCATCGGTGGATGCGACCGCTGCTCAGGAAGCCACGGGATCGCCCGCTCCGGCCGTCGAGACATACGAGCTCGAAGCCTACATCGACTACGAGAAGGCGCGGGACCTCTTGATGTCGCGCACCGGGAGCGCCGGCAGGGACCCCGTGGACGCGCGCTTCCAGGTCGGAGGGGGTAACGTGACGATCATCCCATCGCAAGATGGGGTGGGACCGGACATCGAGGCGCTCGTGGTCGAGCTTACGCGCGTGCTCACGACGTCTGACACGCGTGTCGCCGAGCTGAGGACCCGACGTGTCGAGCCGGAGATCACGACCGAGAAGGCCCAAGCGATGGGCATCAACGAGCGCATCGCCACGTACACGACGAGCTTCTCGGCATCCAACCGTCCGCGCGTCAACAACATCCATACGCTCGCTGCCGCGCTCGACGGCACGCTGGTACCTCCCGGCGGCGTGTTCTCGTTCAACGAGACCATCGGTCCGCGGACCGCAGCTAAGGGATACCAGGAGGCGCCGGCGATCATCGGCGGCCAGCTCGTCCCAACGCTCGGCGGGGGTATATGCCAGGTAGCCACGACCATGTTCAACACCGTGTTCGAGTCGGGCCTCACCGTGGTCGAGCGGAGGAACCACTCGTTCTACATCAGCAGCTACCCCAACGGGCGCGATGCCGCTGTGGCATGGGGTGGCGTGGACTTGAAGTTCAAGAACGACACGTCCCAGTGGATACTTGTTGCGACTGCCTACTCCAACTCGTCGGTGACGGTGAGCCTCTACGGTACCGATCCTGGCTACACCGTCACTGCCAGTGCGGGCCCATTCACCGACATCGTCCCGTTCTCGGTCAAGGAGACGGAAGACCCCACGCTCGCGCTGGGGACGCGTATCGTCGAGGACTCGGGGGTCAACGGCAGGCGCATCGCGGTGAAGCGCACGGTCAAGAAGGGCGGCTCGGTGGTGCGCGAGGACACGTTCACCTCCGTCTACCGGCCCAAGCAGGAGGTCGTGAGGGTGGGGACGAAGGTCGATGAGTCGGTGGTGACGACCGGGACCGTTTCCCCGTAGTATCGGGCATCGAGCCGAGGGACTGTCGAGACGAGGGGTGAGCGATGTTCCAGCCGCAGTGGGAAGCGATGTCGCGCGAGAAGCTCGAGGCGGTGCAGGTCGAACGGCTCAATGCCGTGTTGACGCGGGTGTACGAGCGCGTCCCGTTCTACACGCGCGCATTCGATGAACATGGCGTTCGCCCCCAGGTGGCGTCGCTCGACGACGTCGGGCAGCTTCCCTTCACCGTCAAGGACGACCTGCGCTCGAACTATCCGTACGGCATGTTCGCGGCACCACGGCGCGACATCGTCAGGGTGCATGCGTCCTCGGGCACCACGGGACAGATCACCGTCGTGGGCTACACGCAGACCGACATCGACAACTGGGCGGACCTGATGGCTCGCACGCTCGCCTCGGCCGGCGCGACTGCTGACGACGTCGTCCAGGTCGCGTACGGCTATGGTCTGTTCACCGGTGGTCTCGGGGTGCACTACGGCGCGGAGCGTCTCGGCGCGATCACGATCCCCATTTCAGGTGGCAACACCAAGCGCCAGGTGCAGGTCTTGCAGGACTTCGGTACCACGGTTCTCGCCTGCACGCCTTCGTACTCGCTCCTCCTCGCCGAGACGGCCGAGGAGATGGGGGTCGATCTCTCTTCGCTTCCGCTGCGTGCCGGAGTGTTCGGCGCGGAGCCGTGGAGCGAGAACATGCGCGCGCAGATCGAACAGAAGCTCTCGGTCACCGCGATCGACATCTACGGCCTATCCGAGGTGCTCGGCCCGGGCGTGGCGAGCGAGTGCTCCGAGCAGCACGGACTGCACGTCAACGAGGACCACTTCTTGATCGAGATCGTCGATCCGGAGACGCTGCAACCGGTCGAGGACGGCGAGTACGGCGAGGTCGTCTTCACGACGCTCACCAAAGAAGGAATCCCGGTCATCAGGTACCGCACGCGCGATATCTCGCGCATCATCCCCGGCGAGTGCCCGTGTGGACGGGTCTTCAGGCGTATGGAGCGGGTATCGGGCAGAAGTGACGACATGCTCATCATCCGGGGCGTGAACGTCTTCCCGAGCCAGATCGAACAGGTCTTGACCGGCATCGAAGGCGTCGCGCCGCACTATCAGGTGATCCTCGGCAGGAAGGGCTCCATGGACACGGTGGACGTGCACGTCGAGGTCGCGGCAGACACCGAGTTCGACGAGATCCGCGAGCTCGAGGAGTTGCAGCGGCGCGTGCGCTCTGAGATCCAGTCGGCGCTCGCCGTTTCGATCGGGGTCAGATTGGTGGAGCCTCGCTCGATCGAGCGGAGCGAGGGTAAGGCCCGCAGGGTCGTCGACCAGCGCGGCGACGCATAGGAGGGGGCGCGAAGATGATCGAGCAACTGTCGGTGTTTCTTGAGAACCAGCCCGGCCGGCTTGCGCAGGCGTGTCGCACGCTCGGGAACGCGGGCATCAACATGCGCGCCCTCATGGTTGCCGATACCGAGCAGTTCGGAGTGGTGCGCGTCATCTGCGACCGCCCCAACACAGCGAAGACCGTGCTGGAAGCTGCTGGGTTCGGCGTGTCGGTGACGGGCGTGTATGCCGTCGAGACGCCGGACCGTCCGGGGGGTCTTGCGGACGTGCTCGAGGCGCTCGGCACGGCCGGTCTCAACGTGGAGTACGCGTACTGCTTCCTCGAGCCGGGCGAGAACGCGGCGGTCAACGTGCTCAAGATCGACGAGGGGGACGCGCGAGACGTGCTCGAGGCGGCAGGATATCGCGTGCTGCGCCCGGAGGACCTCTACGAGCCCGACGACCCTTCCTGAGCAGCCGCGCTCTCCGTGCGTAGTTCGGTGGCGAGTTCGGCGATGGTGGCCCGGTCTTCCGGTGCACTCAACAACGTGATCGTGACCGAGTCGGGTTTCGCGCCGAGGACGTCGGCGACTCCGGCGGACACTCGTTCGGCGGCAACGAGCGCCCCGTCGCGCGGCGTGTGCGGGAGCACGATGAGGTAGCGCCCGTCATCGAGTCTTCCGACCTCATCCACGAGACGGATGTCGTTGCGTATGTGATTCGCGACCCCGCGCACCAACATGCGGTGGCGAGACGGCCGAAGCTCAGCCGTGAGTGCCGGGGCGATTTCGACGAGCACGACCGAGAAGGGAGAGTGGTATCGGTCGAACTGGCCGAGGACCGTCTCGAGCGCCCGGGTGATGAACTGCTGGTTGTAGACCTGGCTCCAGTCATCGACACTCGACGAGCTTTCGAGTCTGGCGAACAGGTACTTCAGCCGCGAGCACAGCTCGCCTCCGACGATGCCGACGAGCCCGTAGGAGAGAACGCGCACTGCGAGGAGCGCGGCGATGTCGCCCGTGAGCCCCTCGCTCTCGATGACGAGTGGGATGCGCATCATGATGTAGATGAGCGATGCGAGGAGCGCGGCGATGAAGCCGCCGTTGCGACCCCAGTGGGCCGCTCCGATGAGGACGCCGAGGAGCAGGAGCTGAGCGACGATCTCCTCGATGACAACGGTGCCCTGATACGAGAAGAACAGACTGCCGGCGATCGCGGCGAACCCGACGGCTATGACGAGCTTCTCGAATCGCGCGTACGGCATCCCCATCCCCCTAACGTTGCGCTCTTGCCGGTCACTTGCCATGTATCGGACAGACGACTCTCGTCCCGTCGGTATCGAAGTAGAGGAGTTGCCCGACGTCGGTCGGGCACGCCCTCACCGTGTCCCAGTTGAAGACGTAGGGAGCGAGGGCATCGATGTCGGCGGGGTCTGTTCCGTGTTCCGCACGGTACTCAGACGCGGCCGTTCGCTCCAGGAGCCGGCGGTTGTTCTCGCAGGCGACCGCGCCAGCGCGAGCGGTACTTGCCGCGTAGGTTGCGATCGCGATCAGCAGCAAGACGCCGATGATGACGAGGACCGCCGTGACTTCGACCAACGTGAAGCCTGCATCCTTGTGACGAGATCCGTACACCTGACTCCTAGCACTGCCTGCGTCGGTGTGGTTCACTGACTACCGGTATTGTCGCATACGGCGCCCTCGGACGCATACAGGACATGACGCTCTCTACCAGCATCCGCTGCTTCATGACAGCCCTGGCGCTTGCCGCCATCGCATGCATGCCGTCATCGGTGTGGGGCGTGGCGCTGCCCACCGACACGCTCGGCGAGACCGCGCTTTCCGACCGGCCAGCCGCCCACGCAGAACTCGCCCCTGACGTGAGCGCCCCTGCTGGGGTCCTCGTCGCACCTGATGGGCGGGTGCTTTGGTCACGACAGCCCGACGACGAGCGGGCGATGGCGAGCACGACGAAGCTCATGACCGCACTCGTCGTGCTCGAGAATGCGGACCTCGACGATAGCGTCTCGGTGAGCACGAAGGCTGCGAGCATCGGGCAGGCGTCAGCGCAACTCGTGCAGGGCAGGTCGTACGATCTGCGGACGCTCGTAGAAGCGGTGCTCGTGCGCTCGGGCAACGACGCCGCTATCGCGCTGGCCGAGCATGTGGCTGGCGACGTGGACTCGTTCGTCGAGCTGATGAACGCGACCGCATCGCGGATGGGGCTCTCGCACACGCGCTTCTCCAACCCGCACGGGCTCGATGCTGACGGGCACTTCTCGAGCGCTCGAGATCTTGCGATCCTCGCTCGTGTCGCCATGGCCGACCCCGAGATACGCAGGATGGTCCAGCTCGAGGCGGTCACCGTCGAGGCCGCCGGTGGCCCAGTGACGCTCGAGAACTCGAACCTGCTCCTTGGCTCGTTCGACGGGGCCACGGGGGTCAAGACCGGCTTCACGCGCCAGGCGGGGTACTCGCTCGTGGCCTCCGCCGAGCGTGAAGGGATCGAGCTCGTGGCCGTCGTGCTCGGCACCAACAGCGAGGACGCGCGTTTCGTCGATGCGCGCGAGCTGCTCGAGTGGGGGTTTGCTCACTACCGGACGGTGGAGCTTGCCGGAGCAGGTGACCGCGCTGGGGGTGTGCGGGTCGCGGACTACCTCGACGTGTCGGTAGACGCGCTCGTAGCCGAGATGCTTGCGGCTGAGGTGTTCGACGTCGACGGCGAGGTGGTCTCGCGGATCGACCTCCCGGCCGAGGTGACCGCCCCGGTTAACGCGGGGGACCGGCTCGGCACGCTGACGTTCGTGCAGGGCGACCGGCTCGTTGCGCAAGTCCCCATCGTGGCCGCCGAGGATATCGAGCGCCCCTCGGCGTTCAAGCGTTTGCAGATCGCGTTCGTGCGCGCATGGCGTGCGGTGTTCGGCGAGCCCGAGTTCGAGCCTGAGCGTGAGGACGTATCCGGCGGTCTATGGAGGCCTACGCTGTCGATTCCGTACGGGGGTCGCGCATGAGCTCCGATCTGCTGCACACGCCGCTCTACGAGGAGCATCTCGCTCTCGGCGCCCGCATGGTGCCGTTCGCCGGGTATGCGATGCCGGTGCAGTATGGCGGCATCATCGAGGAGCATGCGGCGGTGCGTTCCTCGGCTGGAGTGTTCGACGTGTGCCACATGGCGCAGATCAGGGTGTTCGGATTCGGCGCCAGGGAGTTCTTGCAGGGAGTGCTCACGAACGACATCGACCGCATCTCAGAGGTCGGGGCGGCGCAGTACACGCTGCTGTGCGACGAGGACGGGGGCATCATCGACGATCTCATCGTCTACCACACGGGCGATCTCGAGTACATGATCGTCGCCAACGCCGCGAACCGCTCGACCGATCTGGAGTGGCTCCTCGAGCGCCGTGCGGCGGTCACCGTGACCGACGGTACCCCCGCCACCGAGCTGATCGAGATCGTCGACGAGAGCGACCGGACCGGCCTCATCGCCGTGCAGGGCCCCAAGGCCCTCGCGGTCATCGCCGAGCTTGCGGGCGAGGGGTTCGAGCCACCAGCGCGTTTCCACCTCGCGGAGGCGTTGCTCGATCGCATCCCGGTCCTGCTTGCGCGGACCGGCTACACCGGCGAGGACGGAGTGGAGATCGTGTGTCACGCCTCACACGCAGCGGCGATCTGGCGCGCCCTGCTGTCGTTTCCTGAGATCACACCGTGCGGGCTTGGCGCCCGGGACGTCCTGCGCCTCGAGATGGGATACCACCTCTATGGGAGCGACATGGACCGCGGCGTCGACCCGATCTCTGCCGGCCTCGGGTGGGTCGTGGCGATGGACAAGGGCCACTTCGTGGGGCGAGACGCGATCGAGCGGGTGCGCATCCGCGGGGCCGACCGGCGGCTCGCCGGACTCGTTGTGTCCGACGGCATGGCACGGCCCGGATATCCCGTATTGCACGGCGGTTCCGAGGTGGGTAAGGTGGCATCCGGCACGTACTCACCCGTGCTCGCAACGGGTATAGCTACCGCATACCTTCCAGCGGAGCTGGCACAGCCCGGCACCGAGGTCGAGGTCGAGGTTCGCCGACGGAAGGTGCGGGCCGAGGTGGTCCGTCCGCCGTTCGTGGAGCGCACGTCGCTTTCGTAGGGGCACGTCGAGAGGAGAACGCAGACCATGTATCCGAGCGAACTGAAGTACGACAGGGAGCATGAGTGGGTCCGTGTCGAGGGCGACGAGGCCGTCATCGGCATCTCGCACTTCGCGCAAGACCAGCTCGGCGAGGTGGTCTACGTCGACCTTCCGTCAGCGGGCGATAGCGTTGCCGCCGGTGAGACGTTCGGCGAGATCGAGTCGGTCAAGTCGGTCTCCGAGCTCTATTCACCGATCAACGGTGAGGTCGTGGCCGTCAACGATGCGCTCTCGGACACCCCGGAGACGGTGAACGAGGACCCGTACGGCGAAGGCTGGATGATCCGCGTGAAGATGGCCGATCCGTCGCAAGTCGACGACATGATCTCTGCCGAGGAGTACGAGGCGTTCGTCAACGAGGAAGCGTAACTCGCCGTATGCGACACGTACCGGTGACCTGCGAGCAGCGCGAGGCGATGCTGCGCGGGCTCGGTGTCTCCTCGGCAGACGAGCTCTTCGCCGACGTTCCTCCTGCAGCGCGTCTCGGTAGGCCGCTCGATCTGCCTGGGCCGATGAGCGAGATCGAACTTGCGGCGCACCTCCAGACGCTCGCGCGTCGCAACGCTCCCGCGACGGCATGCGTGAGCTTCGCGGGGGGAGGGGTCTACGACCACTACGTGCCGAGCGTCGTGGACCACGTGCTCCGGCGCCCGGAGTTCTTCACCGCCTACACCCCGTACCAGCCCGAGGTCTCGCAGGGGACCCTGCAGGCCATCTTCGAGTACCAGACGATGATCTGCGAGCTTACGGGGATGGACGTCGCGAATGCGAGCATGTACGACGGTGCCACTGCGCTCGTCGAGGCTGCGCTCATGGCGTGCCGCGTGACGCGGCGTTCCCGCGTCGTGTGCGCGCCGACTATGCACCCTGAGTGGCAGCGCACCCTTGCAACGTACGCCGCGGCCGGCGACAGAGAGGTCGACTACTCGCTCGCGGTGGACGCGACGGCCGGCGTGTGCGATCCGCACGACGAGGGGGCGGGTATCGAGCGGCTGTGCGAGGGTGGCGACGTAGCCGCTGTGCTCGTGCAGTCGCCCAACTTCTTCGGTGGCATCGAAGACGTGCGCGAAATGGCCCGCCTCGCTCACGAGGCCGGTGCCCTGCTCGTGGTCGCGGTCAACCCCGTGCTGCTCGGCGTCCTCGAACCGCCGGGTGCCCTCGGCGCCGACATCGTGGTGGGCGAGGGGCAGTGTCTCGGCAACGCGATGTCACTCGGCGGGCCGGGCCTCGGGATCTTCGCGTGTCGCCAGCCGCACGTCAGGCAGATGCCCGGGCGCCTCGTGGGACGGACCGTCGATGTCGACGACCGCACGGCGTACGTGCTGACGCTCTCGACCCGCGAACAACACATCCGCCGCGAGAAGGCCACGAGCAACATCTGCAGCAATCACGCGCTCAACGCGCTCGCCGCCGGCGCGTACCTCGCGGCCGTGGGCACCGAGGGGCTCGCCGGTATCGGGCGCGCATGTATCGCCAAGGCTCACTATCTGCGAGATCGGCTTCTCGCCACCGGCGCGTTCGAGGCGCCGTGGGACGGCCCCTTCGCACACGAGTTCGCCCTCAGGTACCGCGGCGACGTGTCGCGGATGCACACTGCGATGCTCGAACGCGGCTACCTTGCCGGCGTCGAGGTCGCGCGGTTCTCCGCCGAGTGGCCGTCGGGCGGTCCGCCCGTCTCGGACGAGGGACTCGTGCTCTTCGCGGTGACCGAGAAGCGGACGCGGACCGAGCTGGATGCGTTTGCAGATGAGGTGGGGTCGCTGTGACGCGTGAATCGCAGCCCGGACCTTCGCGGGCCTCGAGCGCAGCACCGCGGGCGACGATCTTCGAAGTCGGGGCTCCCGAGTCCGCATGCGTGCTCGCGCCCGCGCTCGACGTGCCTGATGTCGATGTCGAGTCGGCGCTACCAGGGCTCGCGCGCTCTGCGCCTCCGCGGCTCCCACACGTGGCCGAGGTCGAGATCATGCGCCACTACGGGCATCTTGCCGACATGAACTTCGGTGTGGACTCAGGCCCGTATCCACTCGGCAGCTGCACGATGAAGTACAACCCGCGGATCAACGAGGACGCGGCGCGTCTCGACGGGTTCGCCGGGCTGCACCCGTACCAGCCTCTCGAAACGGTCCAGGGCGCGCTCGAGCTCATGGTGGGCCTCCAAGAAGCGCTCGGCGAGGTGGCAGGGCTTCCGGCGGTCACCCTGCAACCGGCCGCCGGCGCACATGGCGAGCTCACTGCGCTCATGTGTTTCAAGGCCGCCCACACCGCAGCGGGCGACCCGCGCACCAAGGTCGTGATCCCCGACACCGCTCACGGAACCAATCCGGCGACGGTTTCGATGTGCGGCTACGAGACGGTGACCGTGCCGAGCGACGAACGCGGTCTGGTCGACATGCGTGCGCTGCGCGAGGTGCTCGACACCGACGTGGCGGCACTCATGCTCACAAACCCCAACACCCTCGGCTTGTTCGAGACCGACATTCTCGCCATCACCGAGGCGGTCCACGCGATCGGCGCGTACGCGTACTGTGACGGGGCGAACCTGAACGCCATCATGGGCGTGACGCGCCCGGGCGACCAGGGCTTCGATGCGCTCCACATCAACGTGCACAAGACGTTCTCCACGCCGCACGGCGGGGGAGGGCCGGGCGGGGGCCCGGTCTGCGTCACGGAGGACCTCGCCCGCTATCTCCCGGGGCCGCTGCCGACGCGGCTCGATGACGGCTCGTTCGCGCTCCACACTCCCGATGCGTCGATCGGACGGGTTCGCTCGTACCTCGGCAACTTCGGGGTCCTCGTGCGTGCATACGCCTACGTGCGTGCGCTCGGTGCGCAGGGGCTTCTCGAGGTGAGCGAGCAGGCGGTCCTCTCGGCGAACTACTTGCGTGTGTTGTTGCGCGGGGTGTTCGACATACCTTACGACCGGACGTGCATGCACGAGTTCGTCATGTCGAGCGCGACGCTCAAGCGCGAGCACGGGGTGCGCACCTTAGACGTCGCGAAACGGCTGCTCGACTACGGATTCCACCCGCCCACCGTCTACTTCCCGCTCATCGTCGACGAAGCGCTCATGCTCGAGCCGACCGAGACCGAGTCCCTCGAGTCACTCGACTCGCTTGGCGCGGCTCTGCGCTCTATCGCCGAGGAGGCCGGCAGCGATCCGGATCTCGTGCGGGGCGCGCCCTACACGACGCCGGTCAGGCGTCTCGATGAGGCGCGAGCAGCCCGCGAGCCGGTCGTGCGCTGGTCGCCGCAGGGCGAATGAGTCGAGCGCCAGTGTTCGCCGACGTCTGGCGCCTGGTTGTCGAACCTCCGGCCGACGGTGCGTGGAACATGGCGGTCGACCGCGCCATCCAGCTCGCTCGCGAAGCCGATCGTGTCCCGCCCACGCTCCGACTCTACCGCTGGCACACCCCCACCGTGACGCTTGGGGCATTCCAGCAGGTCGTCGCGGTCGACGGGGATGCTTGTCGAGAGTGGGGGGTCGATGTCGTGCGCAGGCACACCGGCGGGCGAGGGGTGCTCCACGACGATGAGGTCACGTACGCCGTGATCGCGGGCGTCGGTGACGGGGTTCCCCGCGGCGTGGTGGCGAGCTACCGCTACTTGTGCGCAGGCCTCGTCGAGGCGTTCAGCGAGATCGGGATCGCAGCCGAGATCACGCAGCGTGATCGCGGAGCATCCACCTCCGGGGCGTGCTACCTGCAGACGACACGTGCGGACCTCTCGGCGGGAGCCCTGAAGCTCTCCGGCAGCGCTCAGGTGTGGTCGGGATCGACCGTGCTGCAGCACGGATCGTTCACCAGGACGCGAGATGTGGACCGCGAGGCCGCGGTATTCGGTTTGTCGGCGCACGAGCGTGAGACTCTTGCGTCGAGGACCGCAACGATAGCGCCGCTCGTAGGCGCGGACGTCACCCTCAACTCCATCGCCGAGGCGGTCGCGGCCGGGATGGCGCGGGGACTCAAGGTACGGCTGGAACCCGGCACATTGACGGCCGAGGAGCTGGAGGCGGCCGAGCGTGGTGCCGATGCGCTGAGGGTCGATGTGTGAGCATTGGCGTGACGCCATGGCCTGAGTGTCACTGCCTCGGGGTACAGTACAGGTAGAGGTCCCGACGATACCGGGGTCTGGTACAATCTCTAGGCCAGAGGCACCAGGAGGCTCCTATGGATAGGGGGGCGTTACGGTGAGTGAAAAATACGACGACGTGCTGCTCGACCTCGAGAGCAAGTCCAACGAGGGGCTGCGCGAGATATTGAACAGCCTGTACGAGGAGGAGCAGCGCATCTCGTACCGCCGCCGGGTGCTGCACGGCAAGATCGACATCCTGCGAGCAGAACTCGTCAGGCGCCTGAAGGCGCAGCGCGAGGCTGGAGAGGACGTGATCTCGGGCAGGGACGTCGAGCGCCTCATCGACATACTCGCTAGCGATCTGAGGGGTGTCTCGAACGTCGATGTCGCAGCAGAGGACGATGCCGACGAGGAGTAGCCTCGCCGGATGATGAGGAGGATTCGTGCCTACTATCTCAGAGAAGCTCCAGCAGTTCATGGACGATATCGCGAGTGACGCGATCGAGGAGCGGGTCGTCGAGTACGTGATACGCGAGGTGCAGAACGGTCGTCCGCTCAAGGTCGTGCTCACCGACCCATACGTGAAGAACCGCCTAAGCGATGAGAAGCTGGCCAAGGTGCTCGAGACCCCAGAAGTGGTGGCCGCTCTCGAGGAGCAGATCACGGCGTCGTTCAAGCGCAGGGAACTCGATTTCTAGAGGCACCCGCGATAGACCAGCGTGTCCCCGGAAGGGAAACAGACGATGACCACGTGTCCGGCGTGCGGCGACCAGATTGAAGAACCGGTTCCCCCCGAGTGCCCACGGTGCCACACACGACTTCAGGGCGCGACGCACTCCTTCGAGCCTGTTGGAGCGGCACACGAGCCCGGCGTGTCGATCGCAAGTGAGCATGTCACCGAGGGGCCCGCGCTCGTCGTTCGCAAGGGCGCCGAGACCGGCGAGCGATTCGTCATCGACCGCGAGCGGCTTACCATCGGACGCGATCCGGACAGCGACATCTTCCTGAACGACGTGACCGTATCTCGTTCGCATGCGGTGATCGAGGCCGCAGGACAGGTCGTGTCTATTGAAGACGTCGGCTCTCTCAACGGTACGTACGTCAACGGTGTGCGGGTCGACAAGGCTCCGCTGACCGATGGAGACATCTTGCAGGTAGGCATGTTCCAGATGGTCTACGTGCCCGGGTCGGGGCGGTGAAGCGGTGAAGGACCGCGAGTACATGACCATCGGCGAGGTAGTCGAGACCTTGTCGCCGGCCTATCCTGACCTTTCGATCTCCAAAGTCCGCTTCCTCGAGGAGGAGGGGCTGATCGCCCCTGAGAGGACTCCGGGTGGCTATCGCAAGTTCGGCCAAAAGGACCTTGCGCGCGTCGAGTCGATCCTGCGGCTGCAAAAGGAGCATTTCTTGCCTCTTGCGGTCATCAAGGAGAAGCTTGCTGACTTCGACCGTGGGAAGATCCCTGCTGAACTGAAAGACGCCTCACCTGCGGCCGAGGCCGTCGCGCTGCCGTTCGCGGAAGCCGAGCCGATACCGGTCGCCGATGCGCCCTCGGCGCTCGGGATACCCGTGTCGTTCATCGAGGAGCTCGCAGAGTTCGCCCTCGTAGAGATAGCCGAGGGAGAGGACGGGGGAGAGATCGCCGCCGTCGACTGCAGCATCGCTCATGCTGCCTGGGACCTGCGGCGGTTCGGCATCGAGCCGAGACATCTCAGGATGTACGAGACGTTCGCGGAGCGCGAGGCGGCGTTCTTCTCTCAGGCACTGATGCCTGCGTTCCGCCATCGCACGCCCGAGACACGTCAGAAGCTCGTCGAGACGCTCTCCGAGCTCACGAGTTCGACGAAGGACCTGAAGAACCATCTGTTGCGCCGGGCGCTGTCCCGGGTATTCGAGGACGTCGTGTAGGGAGCGCATGGCCGACGAGCTATCACACGGTCACCGAGCAGGACGGGCCGACACCGACCTGGATGCTATCGATTTCGCGCACCCCAGCGAGCGGGTCGCTGCCGAGATTCTCGAGTTCTACCAGATCGATTGGGAGTACGAGCCGACGACGTTTCCTATCGAGTGGGACCGTGACGGCAAGGTGATAGCGTCGTTCACGCCCGACTTCTACCTGCCCGATTTCGACCTCTACATCGAGCTCACCACGATGAGTCAGAAGCTCGTCACCAAGAAGAACCGCAAGGTGAGACGGCTCAAAGAGCTCTACCCGGAGGTCAACATCAAGATCTTCTACCAGAAGGACTTCCGAAGACTCCTCCAACGGTTCGGGATAGCGGTCGCCGAACGCCCGCTCTCCGAGGGCGGCGGTCTTGCTGCCAGCGCCGATGACGACGTCACGGGCGAGGGCGACGGGAGCGAGAACCGGTGACTCGCTACGCCGGAGACGATGTCATCGAGCGGGTCTTGTTGACGCAAGAGGTGATCGCCGAGCGTGTGGCCGAGCTTGGCCACGCGATCGCCACCGATCATGCGGGACACGACCTTCGTCTCATCACCGTGCTTCGAGGTAGCGTCATCTTTCTGGCGGACCTCTGTCGAGCGGTCGAGACGCCGCTCACACTCGACTTCATGGCTGTTTCGTCCTTTGCGGGAGGCGGAGGCGGTTCGGTCCGCATCACGAAGGATCTCGACGATCCGATCGAGGGCGCTTCGGTGGTACTCGTCGAGGACATCATCGACACCGGCTTGACCCTGAACTACGTCCTCTCGATCCTGCGGGCACGCAAGCCGGCGAGTCTCAGTGTCTGCACCCTGCTCGACAAGGACGTGCGGCGCATCGTCGACCTGCCGATCGAGTATCGCGGCTTCTCGGTACCCGACCAGTTCTTGGTCGGGTACGGTCTCGACCTCGCGGGCAGGTTGCGCAACCTGCCCTATGTCGCTACCGTTCGCGAAGACGAGGTCGCGTGAGCGTGTCAGCGTGCATCGCATATGTAACCGTGTATGCGCCGCGTGGTATGCCGTATCCTTTGTTGTCGTACCTTCATCCTGGGAGGCCTACATGAACCTCGAGACCTACATCCGCGATATCCCCGACTTCCCTAAAGATGGGATCGTCTTCAAGGACATCACGCCTTTGCTCGCGAGTCCTGATGGGTTCCGGCAGGCCATCGACACGATCGCGAGCGCGTTCGAGCAGGCTGGGGTGACAAAGGTCCTCGGTGCAGAGGCGCGTGGATTCATCTTCGGAGGAGCGCTCGCGTACAAACTCGGCGCGGGGTTCGTGCCTGCCCGCAAGCCCGGTAAGCTCCCGTGGCAGACCACGAAGGCCGAGTACGCTCTCGAGTACGGGACTGATTCGCTCGAGATGCATCTTGATGCCATCGGTCCAGAAGACGTGGTGCTGATCGTCGACGACGTACTAGCCACAGGAGGCACGGCGGCGGCCAAGGGCAAGCTCGCGGCGAGCACCGGCGCGGCCGTCGCCGGCTACGCGTTCCTCATCGAACTCGACTTCCTCGGCGGGAGAGGGAAGCTCGAAGGCACGACCATCGTGTCGCTCATCCACGTCAGGTGAGACGTCGAACAAGCGGTCAGACCAGGCAGAACGAACAGGGACCGGCTCAGGGGTCGATCGCCTCGACGTACTCGACGTGGACCGTCGCCAGACCTGAGAAACCGAGGGCCTCGGCTGCTGCGCGCGACAGGTCGAGGTCGCGTCCGGCGATAAAGGGCCCGCGGTCCGTGACCACGACCACGATCCGGCGATCGCCGCGCGTGAGCGCGAGACGGGTGCCGAAGGGCAGCGTGCGCGAAGCGGTCGTGAAGTCGTTCTGGTTGTAGATCTGGCCGCACGCGGTCATTCGGCCGTGGAACTCGTTGCCGTACCACGAGCAGAAGGCGTACTCCGTGATGCCGAGGGAGCGGTACCTTCGGGGATGGTACTCGGACACCAGGTATACGCGATCGGTGTAGGGCTCGACGACCCCGGGCACTTTCGCCACCGGGTCGTCGAGGGGCACCGATGCGGCAAGCCACTCGGCACGCGTCTTGGTATGGGCGTCCCGACGGACCTGCAGTACACGCTGGGACTCCTCGGTCAGGCGGGCTACGAGGGCTTGCTGTTCGTCGAGCGCACGGTCGAGTTCTCCGCGCGTCTGACGCAGGATCTGGCGCAGCGCGATGTCTTGCGCTTTGAGGTCATCGAGGTAGTTCGCTTGGAACTCAGCCTCGGCTGCAGCGATAGCGGCTGACTCGAGAACGTGGCGGTCGCGCTGTGCGATACGCGAGAGCATCAGGAGGCGCGTGTAGAAGTCCGACATGGTGTCGGCGGTCAGCAGGATCGTGATCGGGTCGTTGACGCGGGACTTGTACATGCTGACTATGCGGGACCGGTACGTGTGGTTCGCCTCTTGCAGTTCGCGGCGGGCGTCGGCAAGCACGTCTTGTTGCACGAGGATGCGCATGTTCGTGACGGCGATGCGCTCCTCGAGAGCGATCGACTCCGACCGGTGGTCTTCGATGGCCTGCTCGAGATCGAGGGCGCGCTGGGTGGCCTCGTCGAGGGCTGGGGAGGCAGTCTCTGTCGCCGGGCGCGCGATGGCGCCGCCGGCCGAGACCGCGCCGGGCAGGAGGAGTGCGGCGATGAGGAGAGCGATCGTCGGAGAGCGTGACATGCGCGACCTCTCGGCGATAGGACCTCACGTGGGTGCGTACCTGCGACGATATGATATCATGAAGGGCGTATCGACCGGATGTCGCCTTACGGCGGCGCGGCCTCGGACGCTGACCACAACGTAGCAGGAGGAACCGTGCGCATCACAGCCGGGATACCGCGCGCAGCGTTCGCGCGCATCACCGTCGCCGGATTACTGCTGGTGATGACGGCCAGCGGTGTAGGCTACGCGACCCCCTCGACTCCCGAGATCGACTCCGTGCGCGATAGGGTACGCGAGGCGCAGTCCGAGCGAGATGAGCTCGCCGCCCTCGCTGAACTGCGTGGCGAGGAGTACGCTCAGATCGCGGCGGCGCTCTCGGAGACCAAGACGCACGTCGAAGTCGTGCGGGTCGAACGCGCCGACGCCGAGCACGCCGTCGAGCAAGCGCAAGAGCGACTCGAGAACCGCGTGCATGGCATGTACCGCAACGGGTCGACACACATACTCGAGGTCCTCCTCGGCACCACATCATTCGAGGACTTCCTGACGCGCGTCGAGTGGCTGCGCCGTATCGGCGACAGCGACGCTGCCCTCGTGGCGGCGGTGCGGGAGGCACGAGAGCGTGCGGTCTCGGCAGAGCAGACGCTGAATCGGCGCATGGAGGAGCAGACCCAACTGCGCGCGCAGGCCGAGGCCAAGAAGCGCGAAGTCGATGCGGCCCTCGCGCAGCAACAGCGGTTCCTCGACGAGCTCGACGCCGAGGTAGCCCGTCTGGTGGCCGAGGAAGAAGAGCGATTGCGTCGGGAGGCCGAGGAGCGCGCGAGGATCGCCGCGGAAGAGGCGCGCCGGGCTGCCGAGCGTGCGGCGGCCGCGTATGGCGGAGCGAACGAGACACGGCCCGCAGCCGCCAACGACCGCACGTTCGATCCCTCGGCCCTCGGTGCAGGCAATCATGCCGCGGTGACCATCGGCATGCAGTACCTCGGCGTGCCATACGTGTGGGGAGGGTCGACGCCGGCAGGGTTCGACTGCTCGGGACTCGTGCAGTACGTCTATCGCGAACTGGGGATCGCGCTGCCACGGACGAGCCGGGAGCAGTTCCGCGTGGGTGCTTACATCCCGCCGGACCGCCGGGACCTCATGCTCCCTGGCGACCTCGTGTTCTTCGGGTACGGCGGCGATCCTAATCGCGTGCATCACGTCGGGATCTTCGTGGGCGGCGGGGACTACTTGCACGCTCCGATGCGGGGTCAACCCGTCCAGGTCCAGTCCCTGGACGCCCGCATTTCGAACCGCGGCGACTTCGTGGGGGCGACGCGGCCCTAGCGGCAGCCGCTGTGGTATCATCCGTCCAATCATCACGACGTCTCGTCCCTGCTCACGTTGGAAGGTGCCCTGTGTCGCATACCCTTCTTTCTGGCAACGAAGCGGCGGCTCGCGGTGCGTGGGAGGCTGGCGCTACGGTAGGCGCCGGCTACCCTGGTACGCCGTCGACGCAAGCGCTCGAAGTGTTCGCTCGCATGGACGGCGTTTACGCCGAGTGGTGTCCCAACGAGAAGGTCGCTCTTGAGGTCGCGGCCGGTGCGAGCATGGGCGGCGCCCGCTCCTTCGTGACTACCAAGCACGTAGGGGTCAATGTCGCCGCCGATCCGCTCATGACGCTCGCGTATACGGGTGTGGGTGCAGGCCTCGTACTGTGGGTGGCCGATGACCCCGGGATGCACTCGTCGCAAAACGAGCAAGACTCGCGCAACTGGGGACCCTTTGCGCGCGTCCCGGTGCTCGAGCCGTCAGACAGTGCAGAGGCGCTGACGTTCGTGCGCGAGGCGTTCGAGCTTTCCGAGCGCTTCGACACCCCTGTCATCGTACGGGTCACCACGCGTATCGCGCACTCCAAGGGTGCGGTCGAGGCCGGCGAGCGCTTGGAGCGCGAGGACGCGCGCCCCTACGAGAAGGATCTCGGCAAGTGGGTGATGATGCCGGCGATGGCGCGCGCGCGGCGGTCGAGCGTCGATGAGCGCGTCGAGCAGATGACCCGCTTCGCCGAGGAGACGAAGCTGAACCGCGTGGAGATGCGCGACACAGCACTCGGCATCGTGACCTCCGGGGTCTGTTACCACCACGTGCGCGAGGTTGCACCTGACGCATCCGTGTTCAAGCTCGGACTCTCGTATCCGGTGCCGGGCGAGGCACTGAGAGGGTTTGCGGGCTCCGTCGACCGTGTGGTCGTGGTCGAGGAGGCAGACCCGTACCTGTACTCGAGGTTGAGGATCGAGGGGGTCGAGGTCGACCCTATACCTCTGCCTCACGCCGGAGAGCTGACGCCCGGACTCATCGGCCGCGCCCTCGGGCATCCGCAGCCGGAAGTCCGCGAAGCCATCGATGTGCCCCCGAGACCGCCGCTCATGTGTCCGGGCTGCCCGCACCGCGGCGCGTACTACGCCCTCAAGAAGGCGAAGGCGATCGTCATGGGCGACATCGGCTGCTACACCCTCGGTGCCCTGCCACCGCTCGCAATGATGGACTCGTGCGTGTGTATGGGTGCGAGTGTCGGCATGGCGCACGGCATGACGCTCGCCGGCCACGGCTCAACGAGACCGGTCGTCGCGGTCATCGGCGACTCGACGTTCGTCCACTCGGGGATCACGGGTCTTTCGGATGCCGTGTACAACGGCGGATCGGCGACCGTCTGCATCCTCGACAACCGGATCACGGCGATGACGGGTCACCAGCACAATCCCGTCACCGGGAAGACACTGCAGGGCGCCGACGCCGTCGAGATGGACCTCGAAGCACTCGCTCGCTCCCTCGGTGTCGAGCGGGTGAGAACCGTCGACCCGCACGATCTCGAAGCGTCGGTCGAGGTGGTCCGCGAGGAGGTCGTCGCGGATGAGGTCAGCGTCATCGTCTTCCGCGCACCGTGCGCCTTGCTCATCAAGGAGCCCGAGCAGCCCTATGCGGTCGATGACGAAGCATGTACCGCCTGCGGGGCGTGCATCCAACTCGGATGCCCTGCGATCAGCACCGTGGAAGGCCGGAAGGCCTCGATCGACATCACGCTCTGTGTCGGCTGCGGCGACTGCGTTCAAGTGTGCCGCTTCTCGGCGATAGAGCTGACCGGGCCGGCGTGCGACATCGGAGGTGTGTGATGAGCGCGACCACGACCGTCGTTCTTGCAGGCGTCGGCGGCCAAGGCACCATTCTCGGTGCAGACGTACTGGCCAAGACGGCGATGGCAGCCGGGCTCGACGTCAAGCTGTCCGAGGTTCACGGGATGGCTCAGCGCGGCGGCGCGGTCGACACGGTGGTGCGCTTCGGGGAGGCGGTCGCGTCGCCACTGACCGACCCGGGCCACGCAGACCACCTTGTCGCCTTCGAACTCACCGAGGCCGCACGGATGATCGGGGTGCTGAAGGCGGGAGGACGACTCGTCGTGAACACGCGCGTCATCGACCCGCTGCCCGTGCTCATCGGCCAGGTCGAGTCGCCTGAAGGCCTCGAGGGCAGGCTCGCCGAGGAGGGCGCGACGTTCCTCGACGCCGAGGCGCTCGCGTGCGACGCGGGAAGCCCGAAGTCTGCGAATATCGTACTGCTGGGAGCGGTCTCCACCGGACTGTCGTTCCCGGTCGAGTTGTGGCGTGAGGTCATCGCCGAGCGGGTGCCGCCGGCGACGGTAGACGTGAATCTTCACGCGTTCGAGTTGGGACGTCGCGCGTGCGGCGAGGGAGGGGAGTGCTTGCTATGAAGGTGCAGCAGCTGTCGGTATTCATAGAGAACAAAGCAGGCCGTGTAAGCGAGGTGACCGAACTGCTCGGCGGGGCCGGTATCAATATTCGTGGATTTGCAGTCTCCGATACGGCAGAATACGGGATACTGAGGCTTGTCGTGGACAAGCCAGATGAGGCGCTCGGTGTGCTCAAGGAAGCGGGTTTCACGGTCAAGCAGAACGAGGTCATCTGCATCGACCTGCCGGACCAGCCCGGGGGGCTCGCCCAAGTCCTCAAGATCGTCGCCGAAGCCGGGGTCAACATCGAATACGTGTATTCACTGGTCGCGACGTACGTCGTGCTCAACGTGGCAGACGTCGATCGCGCTGTCAGGCTCCTCGCGGACCAGCCGGTCCGGCTCGTGGCGCAAGAGGAGATATCACGGTTCTGACCGGTACGCGCACGGCGTATCGGAGGAGCGGGAGTGTAAGGGAGGTAGGGGCACATGGCAGGAGCGAGAGGGCACTTCGCACTGCTGGTCGCGCTGCTGGTCGCGATCGCCGTCGTGCCGGTGTCGGGTTGTGCGACCGATGCCGGGCCGGGAGACGACGGGGCGACGGACAACGGTGAAGCTGCGACTGGGGAACCCTACCGCATCGGGGCGGTGCTGTCGCTAAGCGGCACACTTGCGGGACTAGGGGAGCCGGAGCGTAACACCATCCTCATGGAGGTGGAGCGCATCAACGAAGCCGGCGGAGTCAATGGTCGTCCGATCGAGGTACTGATCGAGGACGACGCGAGTGACGCGGAGACCGCGGTCGCGGTGACGTCGCGTCTCATCGAGCGCGAGAACGTCGTCGCGCTTATCGGCGCCACCGGCACCGGTGGCACCATGGCGATGCGCCAGGAGGTCGACCGCGCAGGCCTTGTGCAGGTCTCGGTCGCGGGTGGCACGGTGATCACCGCGGACTTCCATCCGTACGTGTTCCAGACGCCGTGGTCGAACAGCATCGTCGTGCCGTTCACGCTGGCGTACCTGCAGGACCAGGGTATCAGCAGAATCGCGCTCATCGCCGATTCCGGTGGGTTCGCCAAGGACGGCGTGGACGTCATGAAGGACCACTTGGGTGACTTCGATGTCGAGATCGTCGCCGAGGAAAGCTTCAACCCGGGTGATGCGGACATGACGAGTCAGCTCACCAAGATCCGCGCTACCGACGCCGAGGCGGTCGTGCTTTGGAATGCCGGCGCCGAGGCGGCTACGGTCGCCAAGAACATGGCCGCGCTGAACTTCGACATCCCGCTCTTCGGGAGCCACGGCAACGCCCGTGTCGAGTTCATCGAGGGTGCAGGCGACGCGGCCGAGGGCTTCCGCTTCGCGGCGGGCAAGGTGCTCGTTCCCGAGGCGTATGGCGAAGGCACGCCGGAGTACGAGGTGGCAACCGATTTCATCGAGCGCTACACGGAGCGATTCGGGAAGGCGCCGGACACGTTCGCCGGTCACGCCTACGACGCGCTCTACCTGATCGTCGAGGCCATGCAGCGCTTGCCCGAGGAGTTCACCTCGGCAGATCTCCGTGATGAGATAGAGGCGACGAGCGGGTTCGTCGGCATCGGCGGGACGTTCACGTTCTCGCCCACCGATCACAACGGCATGACCGAGGACAATCTCGTCATGTACGACATACGCGATGGGGAGTGGATACTCGCCGAGTAGGCGAGTCGACGCACCGCTATGACAGGGGAGGGATCCGGATGAGCAGGAGTCTCGGAACGCGCATGACACGCTTGATCGTGTCGGTATGCATCGTCGCGCTGACGGTGCCGACGTTCCTCATCGGCTGTGATGGGGACAGAGACACCGATGGCGAGGCGGTGCGTATAGGCGCTGTTCTCTCGCTCACCGGATCCCTCGCTGGTCTCGGGGAGCCGGCCCGTCGCGCGATCGAGGTCGAGGTCGAGCGTATCAACGATGAGGGCGGCGTGAACGGCCGTCCCGTCGAAGTGCTCTTCGAAGACGACGCGAGCGACGAGGCTCGTTCAGTGGCCGCAGCGAGTCGTCTCATCGATCAAGAGGGCGTTGTAGCGATCATCGGCGGTAGCGGGACCGGTCAGTCGATGGCGATGCGCCAGGAGATCGAACCCGGTGAGGTCCCACAGGTCGCACTCGCAGGCGGCTCTGTCGTCACCGACGAGTTCAGCCCGTGGGTGTTCCAGACACCGTGGCCCAACAGGGTCGTCGTGCCCTTCACGCTCGAGCATCTCCAGGCCGAAGGAATCGAGAGACTCGCGATCATCGCCGAGTCCGGGGGGTACGGCAAAGACGGGTCCGACGTGACCAAGGCTCTCGTCGATGACTTCGGTATCGAGATCATCGCTGAAGAACAGTTCAATCGCGGCGACACCGATATGACCCCTCAGCTCACGAAAATCCGCGCCGAGGCGCCTGACGCCGTCCTGATGTGGGCTGCCGGCGCCGAGGCCGCGACCATCCTCAAGAACAACGCGGCAATCGGCGGAGCCAGCCCGATGCGCTTCTTCGGAGCTCCCGGCAACGCGCGTCTCGAGTTCGTCGAGGGGGCCGGCGAGGCCGCTGAGGGTTTCGTGTTCGCTGCTGGCCACATCCTCGTCCCCGAGACGTACGGAGTGGGCACCGAGGCCTATGAGGTTGCCACCGGTTTCATCGATCGGTACACGGAGCGGTGGGGTGAGGGCCCGGACATCTTCGCGGGGCACGCCTACGACGCGATCCACATCATCGTCGAGGCCCTGCGCAGACTGCCTGCAGAGTTCACGCCGGCTGACGTACGTGACGAGATCGAGGCGACGAGCGGGTTCGTCTCCGTAGGAGGCACGTTCACCTTCTCGCCGACCGACCACAACGGCATGACCGCGGAAGACCTGACCATGTACATCATCGAAGACGGAGCATGGAAGCCGCTCGAGGAGGTCCGTTAGCAGCGTGGGTGGCGTCGAACTGCTGCAGTTCGCTCTTGCGGGCCTGAAGAACGGCGCCATCTATGCGCTCGTGGCACTCGGCTTCACGTTGGTGTACGCAGCCACCGGAGCGATCAACTTCGCCCAAGGCGAGTTCTACATGCTCGGAGGGATGCTCTCCGTCTGGGCGTATGCCGGCCTCGGCCTACCGCTGCCCGTTGCCGGGCTGGTCGGTGTCGCACTCACGGCGGTCGTGGGAGGCGTGTTCGAGTTTCTCGCTGTGCGGCCACGCAAAGACGGGGACCTGCTCGCCATCATCATCATCACGGTCGGTGGATCGATGGTGTTGTCCTCCGCTGCCCGTCACCTGTTCGGACCTCTCGAAAAGGCGCTGCCCGCGTTCAGCGGTACCGGCACCGTGTCCATCTTCGGTGCGGTACTCGAGATCCAGTCGCTGTGGATCCTCGGACTGACGACGCTTGCGGTGCTCGCGCTGTGGTACCTGTACAACCGCACGAGTCTCGGACGAGCCATGCGCGCATGTGCAGTCAACCGCGACGCTGCCCGTCTCGTGGGCATCGACCCGCGCAAGATCGTCACGGTCAGCTTCGTGCTCGCCGCGGCGCTCGGGGCGCTCGCGGGCCTCGCCGTCACCCCGCTCACACAGACCGCGTTCGATGTTGGCCCCTCCGTGGGCATCAAAGGGTTCGCTGCGGCCATCCTCGGCGGTCTCGGAAACCCGATCGCTGCCGTCGCCGGTGGCATCGTCCTTGGCATGCTCGAGAGCCTGTCGATCGCGTTCATCTCCTCCACGTACAAGGACGCTATCGCGCTGGTGGTGTTGCTCGGCGTGTTGTTCTGGCGTCCGCAGGGCATCTTCGGAGCGTCGCGGCGGGAGAAGGTGTAGCCGGGCGTGTTGGGTCGACCTGACATCCGCCTCGTCGTCATCGTAGCCGTTGCGCTTGTAGCGGTCTTCGCTCTGCCGATGCTCACGTCCGAGCGCTATCTCTTGCGCGTATTCACCTTCGTAGGGGTAAACGTCATCATCATCACCGGTATGGCGTTGCTATTCGGGTATGCGGGCCAGGTTTCGCTCGGCCACGCGGCGTTCTACGGGATCGGCGCGTACGCCTCGGCGTTCGCCGTGATCAACCTGGGGTGGCCGTGGCCGGCCGGCGTCGCTCTTGCGATCGTGTTGACCGCCGCGGGCGGGTTCTTGCTCGCGTTGCCGTCGCTGAGGCTCAAAGGTCACTACCTGGCGATGGCGACCCTCGGCTTCGGGGAGATCATGAAGGTCGCCTTCGTCGAGGCCAGGCCGGTCACCGGTGGCCCTGACGGTTTGTCCGGTATCCCGTATCCGGCGATAGGGCCGTTCGAATTCGACACGGCGGGGTTGGCCTACTGGCTCGTGTGGGGTGTCGCCGCGGTGGCGCTCCTGCTGGCGTACAACGTCGTCCGCTCGCGTGCAGGGCGTGCGATGAGAGCGCTTCACGGCTCGGAGCTCGGCGCCACGGCGTGCGGCATCGACATCACGGGCATCAAGGTCCGCGTGTTCGTCATCTCCGCGTCGCTCGCGGGTCTTGCCGGCGCGCTCTACGCGCACGTCGTGGGCTTCGTGTCGCCCTCGACGTTCTCGTTGCATGTATCGGTGCTGCTCGTGGCGATGGCGGTCCTCGGCGGAACCGGATCGCTTGCCGGACCGGTCATCGCCACCGTGTTGCTGACGCTGATACCCTACAGCGACGCGGTGATACCCGGGCTGTCACGCTCCGCACTCGAGACGATCCAGGAGTGGCAGGAGGACATCTACGGCCTGACGATCATCGCCGTCATGCTGTTCGTGCCCGGGGGTATCGGCAGTCTGATCAGACGGATGGCTCCCGGCAGGGGTGAGGCCCGGTGAGCCTCCTGCAGGTCAGAGGTGTCACCAGGCGGTTCGGCGGTCTGGTTGCGGTCGATGCTGTGTCCTTCGACGTCCACGAGGGCCAGATCAAGGCGGTGATCGGCCCGAATGGCGCCGGTAAGTCGACGCTCTTCAACGTCATGACCGCGTTCGACCGCCCCAACGACGGCAGCGTGCTCTTCGACGGGGCCGAGGTCATCGGGAGACGTCCGCATCTCGTCGTACGCTCGGGAATGGCGCGCACGTTTCAGAACACGCAGCTCTTCGAGGATATGACCGCCCACGAGAACGTCATGGCAGGCGCTCACGCAGTCACGAAGACCGGCTTCCTCGCCGCGGCACTGCGCCTGCCGTGGACGGTGCGTGAGGAGCGTGACGTGGCCGAGGAAGCGGGTCGCCTGTTGCGCCTCGTCGGCCTCGGCGAGTGGGCGGAGACGCCCGCTGCCGACATGCCTCACGGCTTGCGGCGCTTGCTCGAGATCGCGCGCGCGCTCGCAGCGCGCCCGCGCGTGCTCTTGCTCGACGAGCCCGCAGCGGGACTCAACACCGCAGAGACCGCCTCGCTCGCCGAGGCGCTGTATCGCATCAGAGACGCCGGCACGACGATCGTCGTCGTCGAGCACGACATGGGGCTCGTCATGGAGGTCTCAGACGAGATAGTCGTCCTCGACCGTGGGTGCAAGATCGCCGAGGGCCCGCCGCGCCTCATCCAAAAGGACCCCGCGGTCGTCGCCGCGTACCTCGGGGAGGAGGAAGCCGATGAGCTCTGAGTCCTCGGCGGCACTCGAGATTTCGGGACTCTCGGCCGGATACGGCCGGGTCGAGGTCTTGCGCGACATCGACCTCACCGTGGCGCGCGGCGAGATGGTGACGCTCATCGGCGCGAACGGCGCGGGCAAGTCGACGCTGCTCAAGGCGGTCGTCGGACTGGTAGCTCCGAGCGCCGGGTCGGTCAGGCTTTTCGGAGCCGACGTGACCCGCATGTCACCGGAGCGAGCAGTCCGCGAGGGGCTCGCGCTCGTGCCTGAGGGCCGGATGCTCTTCGGGCCGATGAGCGTCGAGGAGAACCTGAGGCTCGGAGCGCATACGCGCAGCGCCGAGGAGTTCTCGGCTGAGCGCGATCGCGTCTTCGAGCTCTTCCCCGTGCTTTCGGAGCGACGGGGCCAGAGTGCGGCGACGCTCTCGGGTGGCGAGCAGCAGATGCTCGCGGTGGGTCGCGCGCTGATGGCGCAACCGCGCATGTTGCTGCTCGACGAGCCTTCCCTCGGCCTCGCACCTCGCATCATCGCCGAGATCTTCGCAGCGCTCGAAACGCTCCGTTCGCGCGGGATAACGATCCTCCTCGTCGAGCAGGACGCGCGCTTGGCGCTCAAGCATGCGGACCGCGGGTACGTGATGCGGACGGGCTCGATCGCGCTCCACGGCGCAGCCGACGAGCTGCTCGCCAACGACGACATCCGGCTGATCTACCTGGGCGCCTGGCGCGGGGAAGGGGAGTAGCGAGCGATGATATGGAACCCGGAGTACGAGACGATCGACCGTGAGGCGTTGCACGAGCTGCAGCTGCGCCGTTTGCAGTCGACGGTGGCGTGGGTCCACGAGCGCGTGCCCTACTACCGCGACGCCCTCGACGAGCGAGGAGTGCGGCCACGCGACATCAAGTCGCTCGACGACATCACGAAGCTCCCGTTCACCGACAAGACCGCACTACGCGACACGTACCCGTTCGGCCTGTTCGCGGTGCCCCTCGACCAGGTGGTGCGGATCCACTCCTCCTCAGGCACGACGGGCAAGCCGATCGTGGTGGGCTACACCAAGGGCGACATCGCCACGTGGACCGAGCTCACCGCCCGTGTGGCCGCGGCAGCGGGCGTCGTGCACACCGACCTCGTGCAGATGGCGTTCGGCTACGGGATGTTCACCGGCGGATTCGGCATGCACTACGGCGTCGAGCGCGTCGGCGCGACAGTCATCCCCGCGAGCGCGGGCAACACCGAGCGCCACCTCATGATGATGACGGACTTCGGCACGACGGTACTCGTCTCCACGCCGAGCTACGCACTCTACATGGCTGAGGTCGCCGAGGAGATGGGCGTGGACCTCAAGGGCTCGCCGCTGCGGCTCGGTCTCTTTGGCGCCGAGCCGTGCACCGACGCAGCACGCCAGGAGATCGAGCAGCAACTCGGCATCGTCGCGACCGACAACTACGGACTCTCCGAGGTCATGGGGCCCGGCGTGTCGGGCGAGTGCGAGTGCAGGTGTGGCCTGCACATCGCCGAGGACCACTTCATCGCCGAGGTCGTCGATCCGGAGACCGGATCTCCGCTTCCCGATGGGGAGGAGGGCGAGCTCGTCTTCACGTCCCTCACCAAGGAGGCGTTCCCCGTGCTGCGGTACCGGACGCACGATCTGACCGTCCTCGATCGCACGCCGTGCGAGTGCGGCCGTACGCTCGCCCGCATGCGCACGGTGCGGCAGCGCACCGACGACATGCTCATCATCCGCGGAGTCAACGTCTTCCCGAGCCAGATCGAAGACGTGCTCTTCAAGATCGAAGGAGTGCGTCCGCACTACCTCATCGTCGTCGACCGCAAGCACGGTCTCGATGACATGGAGGTTCGCCTCGAAGTGGCCGAAGAGGTGTTTTCCGATATCATGGCTGACATGGTCGCGTTCACCAAGAACGTGTCCGAGCGTCTCCACGGGGTCCTCGGCCTTCATGTGAAAGTGACGCTCGTGGAGCCAGGGTCTATCGAGCGCACCGCCGGCAAAGCCCAGCGGGTTCTCGACAAGCGGGACGGCGCCTGCTGATCTGCGTGCCGGCCCGTGGGGTCTGCTCGCCGATGAAGGAAGGATGCAGGTGATCGACGTTACCGGCGTGCCGGCATGGGCATGGGCCGCAGGGGCGGCTTCCACGCTGATGCTGCTCATTGCGTTCGCGTTCGCAACGTGGCTGACGTGGCGACGGACGGTTCGACGGCACCTCGTCAAAGTCGTCGGGCGCCGTGAAGGCGTGGTCGCGAGCAGGCGCACCCTCGAGGCCATCGTGCGCCATCTCGCCGATGAGGACGACTCCCGGCTCACCTTCTTCGCCGAGCATCCGGAGTCGGAGGATCGTCGCGCGCTTGCCGAGACTGCGTCCCGCATGGCAATCGCCGCAGAGGAACTCGATACGATGCCCCTGCCGCAACCGCTGTGGCCCGCTGCCGAAGCGCTCGCCGACGTCGCGTTCGTCGTGGGCGAGGAGGCGGGCAGGGTAGGGGAGTCCGACGATGTCGGCACCGTGTTCGCAGGACTAGAACTGACCGATCTCGATCGGGTGGAACGTGTGTTCGAGGTCGCCGATGCTCGGGTAAGAGAAGCGTGTGAGCGTTACGATCTCGACGAGGCATCCGTGTACGGTGGAGGGTTGTACATATGACGGGTCTCCCACGTTTGATACGCGCTGTGATCGGGGTGATCGCCCTCATGGTGATCGCGTCGCTCGTGTGGGGGTGGTGGGGCGACTATCGCGGCGAGCGCTTTCCAGACAGCGACCGCTCTGCTGAGGAGACCGTGACGCCCGATGTCGCCGAGGCAGATGCGGAAGACGAGAACGGCGATGATCCACCGGCCGAGGAGCCTGCCGAGGAGGAAGAAGAGCCTGCTGCCGGCACCGGTCAGACCGTCGTGGTACGCATCGAGGGATTGAGCTTCCGCAGAGGGCCTTCGAGAGACGACGAACGCATCTCCACGCTCAACCGTGGTACCAGACTCGAACATCTCGGTACCGAGAACGGATGGTATCGTGTCCGGCACTCGGATGGCACCGAGGGGTACGTCTCCGCCAGCGAGCAGTACACGGAGTTGCAGTAGTCCACCGCAAGAGCGCGTCGTCCGGTTCGGGAGGTCCTATGAGCGGTATCATCGGGCAGGCGGCCGACTTCTACCGTCTGCGACTGACGCGACTCGAAGAGCTCGTCGAACTCGATTTCGAGTGGCGTGACGACATCTTGTACCGGCAGCCGCCCCGTCCCGACGTCCACGAAGAAGAGGTCTGGATCGTCGAGGCGGTAGAACTCGACGATGAGGATGTCGTGCTCGAGGTCGGCCGGTTCGCCTCACGCGAGGAGGCCGAGGAACTGATGGGCCGGGCGAGCGAGGACCTCAGCGAGATGACGCGCTCCCGTTTCGAGGCGCGGTACATGGACTCCTCGGCCGGTTCTGGTGGCTCTGACAGTACTTAACATAAGATACATTATCAGACATACAGGTGTCGAACGAACGAGCGACTAGACCGAGGTCGCGTCCGGGTCGGGTCCTGGTGACTCACCCTTGCAGAAGCCGCAGGTCCCGGCGTGTGGCCGACACGTCCGGGACCTGCTTGTGCGAGACGATCGCTCCGCCGTGAGCGATGTCCGACAACTGAATGCGCGTGCATGGTGTATTGTGTCTCGGCGAATCCTCCCGTTCAGCGTTCGGGCGCGAACACGCTGCCTGCGTACACCGTTTCGAATGCTGGGCCTTCTCGCAGAAACGACGCGATGAGGTCTCCCAGCGGTGGACGCAGATCGATCGCTCGGAGATCCTCGGGACCGATGAGGTCGACCGCCTCGACACGCGGGTCGCGTGAGTCGTCGGACAGTGCCCCTCCTGTGATCGACGCGGCGAACGTGATGTTGACGACGTGACGGGCGCCTGACGGGTCGATGGTGTCGTTGATGATGAGTGGCCGGCCGACTTCGACGAGAAGCCCGGTCTCCTCGGCTACCTCACGTTCGAGCGCGTCAGTGAGGGTCTCTCCCCATGCGACTCCTCCACCTGGCAGAAGATGGTAAGCATCGTCACCCTTGCGGTGGCGCACGCATACCACAAGGTCGTCTTGGAGCATGAGCGCCGCTACTCGGATGCGCGGACACTCACAGGCCGGTGCTGCCAAAACCGCCCTCTCCTCTCACGGTCTCATCGAGCTCGGTCACCTCGACAAGTTCGGCGGATACGACGGGCTGGATGACGAGCTGTGCGATCTTGTCTCCCCGGGAGATGCTGATCGGTACGGAGGCGTCGAGATTGATGCAGATCACCTTGATCTCGCCGCGATAATGGCTGTCGATGAGACCAGGGGTGTTGACGAGACTCAAGCCCTGTCTGATGGCGAGTCCGCTGCGAGGTTGAACGAAGCCTGCGAAACCTTCGGGGATCGCTACGGCGATGCCGGTAGGCACGAGCACGCGGTCGAAGGGAGCTAACGTGATGTCTTCTGCCGCGTACAGGTCGAGTCCGGCATCACCTTCGTGCGCGTAGCGTGGGAGCGGCAGTTCCGTATCGAGCCGGGTGATCGGTAGGCGCACTGGTGCGTCACGTCCCTCTCGTCGTGGTGGGCAGATAGCGGGAGCACTCGCGCGCAGCACGAGCGAGAGCGTCGGGGTGCGCGGGCGCAACTGCGGAGGCGTCGGGTTCGAGCGTGTGCCCGGGGCGAAACTGCTGGAGCACGTACGAGTCGCCTCCGGCGAGCAACGAGGCAAGTAGAGGCAGTTCCTCGGGGGTTATGACCGGCGGAAAGACGGTCGTGCGGAACTCGTGCCTGACACCAGACGCGCGGAGGACGTCGATGCTCTCGTTGACCGTGCGTCCAGCATCGGGCGCGCCGAGCAGCCCGTAACGTTCAGGGAGCGTCTTGACGTCGAGGGCCACGAACTCCACCAGCCCGTCCGCGACCACGCGCTGCAATACCGTGGGCTCCGTGCCGTTGGTGTCGAGTTTGACCGGCACTCCACGGGTCGCCAGGTCCTCAAGCAGCCGGGGTAGCCCCGGGTCGAGGGTGGGCTCACCGCCGCTGATGACAACACCGTCTATCCAGCCGCGCCGTATAGCGATGTGAGAGAGTGCACTCTGCCACATGTCGTTGCGGGTGTCCGTTTCAAGAAGCTCTGGGTTGTGACAGTACGGACAACGGAGCGAACAGCCGGTGACGAAGATAGTGGTACAGACGTGTCCCGGCCAGTCGAGCATGCTCGTGGGAACGAAGCCCGCTACGCGATCGCACGCGTAAGTAGACCGCTCGCCAGAAGTGGGATGGGAGGAAGCCCTCACGCCTACCCCGCGAGCACCGCGTGGAGCGCAGTACGCGTCGGCGGGTTGCCACGCCATGCGGCGAGCTCGGCACCCCCGTTATCGAGAACCAGAATGGTCGGGGTCGCGAGAACGCTGTGGTACGACGCCTCCGCAAGACCTTCGACACTGCCCACGTCGAAGATCTCGAGCGAGTCGAGACCCTCACACGCGTGCTTCGCTGCTGGACAGCGCGGACAGTCGGCTTTCACAAAGAGCTTGACGGTCACCGTTCCTCCCCTTCGGTCAGGTCTTCGATTCGTGTACTGCTCGCACGTCCGGCGTTGCTGCGAGACCGGTACGCCTCCGGTCGTACAACTCCCCTACCTTACTGCGGTTCCACGTCTGGATCTTGGAGAAGTAGCCGACGATGCGTGTGACGCCGTATACGTCGAGTGAGCCGCAGCACGAACACTGGGTCTTCAGGCCACGGGCGGTCTTTCGGCAGCTCTCGCATACGGTGAACTCAGGACTGAAGGCAATCTGGGAGCATTGTGTGTTGCGGAACGTCTTCTCTACGAAGCTCCTGATCGCATGCGGGTCCGGCTCGTGCTCTCCGAGCCAGACATGGACGATGGCGCCTGCCTCGATGAGGGGATGGAATCGCGACTGCTTCTCTACCCGTTCGACGTAGTCGACGGGGGCGTCGACAGCGAGGTGGATGGAGTTCGTGTAGTAGTAGTTCTGTGCGGTAAGGTCCCCCTTCACCACAGCTGAGGTCTGCTCGGGCCAGTACTTCATGTCGAGCTTTGCGAGGCGGTAGCCTGCAGACTCGGCAGGACTTTCTTCGAGCACCATGTTGAGGTCGTAGCGCTCGGAGAGCTCCTTGCACTTGAGGTTCATAGCCGAGATGACCTTCAACCCGAACTTGAGGGCAGCGTCCGACTCGTGCATCTGCTGTCCGGTGTGTGCCTGGACGAGCTCGTTGAGGCCGATGAGTCCGGCTAGGTAGGTGAGCCGATCCATCTTGAGGTACGGCTGACCGTCGAGATTCTTTGTGAGCAGGCCGAGCGGGCCCGTCTCGCCGAGGTCGAACAGCGTCTGAATGAACTGGCGTTTCTGCAGGTGAGCCTTAGCGACGAGCTCGAGCGCCCGGTTGAGTTCCATGAAGAGCGCCTGGTCGTTGCCGTTGGCCTTGTAGGCGATTCTCGGCAGGTTGATGGTCACGTTCTGTAGCGCAGAGAAGCGCATGATCTCGGGGGTCGACGTCTCGGCCAGTTGTTCGGGGCTCAACTTCAGCTTGAGCCTGCAGCACTGGGAGACCGTCACCTCGTCGCCGCGGTCGAACACGAAGTAGGTGATGCCTTGCGCGCTTGCGACTCGACACGCCAGGTCGAGGAAGTCCTCATGACCCGGCGTGCGGAAGAAGTCCTCGCTGATGTGGAGGAGCGGTTTGGGGAACACGAACGTCTTGCCGGTCGCGTCACCGCGCAGATAGACGTTGAACATCGCGCGGACGAACCGCTGCGCCTCCGCTTCGTACTCACCGTATGTCTTGCCCGTGTACTCGCCGCCGGGGCCGATGGCCTGCGTGTCGGCGAAGTGCCGGGGCACGTTGTAATAGAGGTTGAAGTCGGTGAACACGACCTGGCTGCCGCGTGCGCCGGCAAGCTGGTTGAACTCGAAGATCAGCATCTGCGCGAGCTGCTCAACCTCTTCATCGCTCTTGTCCACCAGATATGGTGCGAAGAAGATGTTGACCGCTTCCCACCCCACGGCGCCCGCGTAGTGGGCCTGGAGCGCCGAAGCCATCTTGACCATATGGCCGACGAGTACCTCGGCGTGTTTCGCTGGCTTGGAGACGCTCGTGATGTTGGGGAGGTTCAGACCGAACTTCTTGAGGTACTCGAGGCTGTGGCCGCCGCAGTACGGCCGGATGATGAACCCGAGGTCGTGCAGGTGGATGTCGCCGACATAGTGGGCCTCGGAGACATCGTCCGAGAACACGCGCCTCAACGCGAACTCCTTGAGGATGGTCTCGGCGATCGTGAGGTTGATGCTCTCGGGGTTGTGAGTGGTGTTGGAGTTCTCCTTGTTCGCGTTGGTGATGATCTGCTCCACGTCCCACATCGGAAGACCGAGGTGGGTATGGCGACGGTGTGCGAGGGTCATGCCGCGCTCGAGCAGCTCGAGGTCTACCATCTCGCGAATGACCGCGGTGGTGACCGTGACGAGATTCGTACCGTCGATGCGGTCCTCGACAGCAAGAGCGATCTCCTCGGCGACGTGCGGCGCCAAACCGGCCTCCTTGACGAGGGAATCGGTGATCTTGGAGCGGTCCCACGGGTCGATCTCCTGGCGTGAGGCGGTGGATACCAGCAGGGCGATGTCGGTGGAGTCGGTGAGTGCACCGGGTGTAGCCGGCCTGATGACGTTGACGACCCGCTCCATGACCATGTGACCACTCAGCCCCTCGTGTCCGTGCGGGACCTACGCCCCGCGAGCCCCTCGGCTTCTTACCGTTTCAGACCACGCAGCTCGTCGGTGAATTCGTCGACGTCCTCGAACGACTTGTAGACCGACGCGAATCTGACGTACGCAACCTTGTCGAGCCCCTTGAGGCGGTCGAGCACCATGTCGCCGAGGATGCGGGAGTCGATCTCGTAGCGAAATTCGTTGTGTAACTGGGCGACGAGGTCATCGATGAGTTCCTCCAGACGCTCGGTCGAGACGTTTCGCTTCGCCGTCGCGACGACGAGACCTCGCAGCAGCTTGCCGCGATCGAACGGCTCTTGCGCCCCATCCTTCTTGATGACCATGAGCGGCATCTCTTCGCGACGCTCGTACGTGGTGAAGCGCTTCTGGCATGCGAGGCACTCTCTGCGACGCCGGATGGCGTCCTGTGACTCGGAGACGCGAGAATCGACTACTTTGGTCTCATCGTGTCCGCAGAAGGCGCACTTCATCGTTTCACCCCTACATGTTGGCCTTGAGTGAGACTAGCACACAAGATATGGTGTTACAACGAAAATCGCACTAAACGGTCTAGAGGTCCTTGTTCGTAGACGCGATTCGCGGATGGGGCCTCTCAGCGGGCTGCCATGAGGCCCTGTTCCGTCCCGCTGGGGACGAGGAGCACCTCGCCTGCGTGGATCGCACCACCGCTACGGCCGTTGATCGCGCGGATGAGTTCGACGTTCTGGGCTGTGGTGAGGCCGGGCGTTGGATGGGTGCGTGCAAGGGACCAGAGCGTGTCGCCGCCCCCTACGTGGACGGTCGCCGTTCGCTCGTGTGGGGAGCCGGTGTGAGGGCGAGCCCACGTGAGCGCGGCGTATGTAAGGAGGAGCACGACGAGCACCAGAGCCAACCATTCGTACCATGCGGCATGACGGGCGGAGCTGATGCGACGGGATCGCACGGAGCGGTGACTGCGGTTCTGCACGAACCCACGGCGGTTGGATGCTATCGCGTTCACGAGTTCCCTCCTCTGCATCGGTGTTCGATCGCGACTGTAGCGGCAGGCTCTGACATCGAGCCGGAACGAACATATGTTCGTACGTATGCTACACCGAACACATGTTCGGCGCAACCACCCGATCGGCGGCGTAAGCGAACGCATGTTTGCCATGCCGACATCTGGTGCGGTAGACTCGGGTCGAACATGCTTTCGGTCAGAAGGGGGACCCGATGCCCTACTCGCGTGAACTGACAGACAGGCAGCGGCAGATCCTGGACTTCATCAAGGCCGAGATACATCGTCGCGGCTTCCCGCCGTCCGTGCGCGAGATCGGTGATGCGGTCGGGCTATCGTCCTCCTCCACGGTCCACTCGCACCTGGCCGCCCTCGAGGAGAAGGGGTTCATCCGGCGCGATCCATCGAAACCCCGGGCGCTCGAGGTATTCGACTTCCGCGACGCCGATCGGGCGGTCGACTACGGTCAGGCACGGGCGGTGCCACTCGTGGGTCAGGTAGCCGCGGGCTCCCCCATCCTCGCCGCCGAGAACATCGAAGCGACACTCACCCTGCCCGCCGAGATGGCCGATGAGTCCACGTTCATCTTGAGGGTACGCGGAGACTCGATGATCGAGGCGGGCATCCTCGATGGCGACTACGTGGTCGTGCGCCAGCAATCGACCGCCGAGAACGGCGACGTCGTCGTCGCGATGCTCGACGACGAAGCCACGGTCAAGCGCTTCTTCAGGGAGGCCGATGCGGTGCGGCTCCAGCCGGAGAACAGCGCGCTCGAGCCGATCTACTCCCGAGACGTGACAGTTCTGGGCAAGGTCATGGCACTCTTCCGGCGCATCGTGTAGGAAGGCGCGTCGCGCCTGGCGTCACTGCGCTGTGGTGTCCGCAGGCGAGCCCTCGGATGCCGCGTCCTCGAACTCGCTCAGGCGGTTCGATACCTCGTCAGACGCTTGTACGACGAGCCGGGTGCCCTCTTCTGTGTGGTGCTCGCTCACGACGTGCGCACGTTCGTGCGCCAGTTGCACGAGGTCGCCCCGGGTATATGGTACGAGCACGGTGAGAGTCGTGCCCCCTCTGGCGGCCTCCACCGAGAGCCGCTCGAGCAGCGCGTCCATACCCTCCCCCGTGCGGGCGGAGAGGAACACGGCTGAAGGGTGGCGGGCAGCGAGCCGCGTGCGCTCCTCGGCATCGATCGCATCGATCTTGTTGAACACGAGCAGGGACGGGAGCTTGGCGGCGCCCACCTCTTCGAGCACGAGGTCGACCGCGGACATCTGCGCCTCGGCGAGCGGGTGACTCGCGTCGATAACGTGGAGCAGGAGGTCTGCGTCGGTCACCTCGGCAAGGGTCGACTTGAACGCCTCGACCAGGCCGTGCGGCAGCTTGTTGATGAAACCGACGGTGTCGGTGAGGGTGATCTCCCGTCCGTCGGCAAGCGCGAGGCGGCGCGTCGTGGAGTCGAGGGTCGCGAAGAGCATGTCGTAGGAGAGCACGTCGGCGCCGGTGAGCGTGTTGAGGAGCGTCGACTTCCCGGCGTTGGTATAGCCTACGAGCGCGACCCGGAACACGCCGCTCTCCGCCCGGGACTTGCGCTGCGTCTCGCGGGCCGAGGCGACGTTTGCGAGATCACGCTTGAGGTCTGCGATGCGCCTCCGTGCAAGCCTGCGGTCCGTCTCGAGCTGCGATTCTCCTGCCCCGAACCGCGCTCCCCTGCCACCGCCGAGACGCTCGCGCTCGAGGTGTCCCCACAGTCCGCGGAGCCGCGGCAGGAGGTACTCGAGTTGAGCAAGCTCGACCTGAAGTTTACCTTCACGGCTGACGGCGTGCATCGCGAAGATGTCGAGGATGAGGGTCGTGCGATCCATGATGCGCACACCCGGGATCATCGATTCGAGGTTTGCCTGCTGCCGAGGAGACAGGTCGTCGTCGAAGATGACTATCGACGCGGCCTCCTCGGTAGCCAAGCTCGCGATCTCCTCGGCCTTACCCGAGCCCACGAAGGTCCTCGGGTTGGCCTTGTCGAGGCGCTGTTGAGCGGTGGCGACCGGGTCGAGCCCGGCCGTGTCTGCGAGGAGGTGGAGTTCGGCGAGCGAGTCCTCGAGCGGCCACTCGCCCGAGCCGCGATCGACCCCCACGAGCACGGCGCGAGGCCGCGAGTCGTCGCGCTCCCACTCGGGCGGCCGGTTACGCCCGCTCATCGGCGTACCTCCCTCAGAGCGTGGCCTCGATCCGCGCGATGGCCTCTTCGAGGCGGTCGTCGGGCGTGGCGAGCGAGATGCGGATGTAGCCCTCTCCGCTCGGGCCGTACGCGTTACCCGGTGCGACGATGACGTCGGCCTCCTGGAGCACCTTCTCGGCGAATCCGGCCGAGGTGAAGCCCTCAGGTACGCGTGCCCACACGTAGATGGTGCCCTTGCACGGGTGGGCCTGCAGGCCGATCTTGTTGAGCGCCGGCATGACCATGTCGCGGCGGCGCTGGTAGAGCGCGGAGAGCTCGAAGACGTCGTCTTGCGGCCCGAGCATCGCCTCGATCGCCGCGTCCTGTACCGCGGTGAACACGCCGGAGTCGATGTTGGACTTGACCGTGCCGAGCGCCTTGATCGCGCTCGCGTTGCCTGCAGCGAACGCAACACGCCAACCGGTCATGTTGTACGACTTCGAGCAGCTGAACAGTTCGATCGCCACGTCCTTGGCTCCGGGGCGCTCGAGGAAGCTCGGCGGGCGGTACCCGTCGAATCCGATCTCGGAGTAGGCGTTGTCGTGGATGATGAGCAGGTCGTTCTCGCGGGCGAACGCGATCACCCGGTCGAAGTACTCGTCGTTCGCGATGGCCGAGGTGGGGTTGTTGGGGTACGAGAGGAACATCATCTTGGCGCGGGCGAGCACGTCTGCCGGCGTGGACTCGAAGTCGGCGAGGAAGCCGTTCTCCTCGGTCATCGGCATGAAGTGGCTCTCGCCACCGGCGAGGATCCCACCGGTGTGGTACACCGGGTAGCCGCAGCCGGGAACGAGCGTGACGTCACCGGGGTCGACGTAGGCGAGGAAGATGTGCGCGATACCCTCTTTGCTGCCGATGAGGGCGACGACCTCGTCATCCGCATCGACGTCGACTCCGAAGCGGCGGTCCATCCACTCGGCGCACGCGTCGCGGTACCGCTTCGCTCCGAAGTAGCTCGGGTACTGGTGGTTTGACGGGTTCTTGATCGCCTCGGCCATGGCGCCGACGATCCGGTCGGGGGTCGGCGTGTCGGGGTCGCCGATGCCGAGCGAGATGACATCGATGCCCTGCGCCTGCTTCGCCTCCTTCTTGCGGTCGATCTCGGCGAACAGGTACGGAGGCAGGTTGGCGATACGCTGCGCGGTTCTCACTCTTGTTCCATCCCCTTCGGATCGGTGACGTACTGGTGGTGCGTCGGCGTTCATCGGCCCGCACCCGGCCGTTGGCACATGGTAGCAGAGTGCTACGCGGGAGACTCCTCATCGATGAGCACGGTGCCGGTGAAGACCTCGGTGGCTGGTCCGGTCATGTAGACGTGATCGTCGGTATCGAGCAGGATGCGCAGTTCGCCGCCGGGCAGTTCGACCGTGGCCTCTCGGCCGGTGTAGCATGCGAGGACCGCGGCCACGAGGGTCGCGCACGCTCCGGTGCCGCAGGCG
This sequence comes from Coriobacteriia bacterium, assembly GCA_007125735.1. Lineage (GTDB taxonomy): Bacteria > Actinomycetota > Coriobacteriia > Anaerosomatales > SLCP01 > SLCP01. The sequence goes on from SLCP01000013.1 coordinate 40,227, forward strand.
AGTGTCTCCCCCACCCCGCGCTCCCAAACGCGCAACCGGATGTGATCGGGCGCCACGAGCTGGGCGAATTCGACGTTGGTCTTCGCGGGGAAGGCTGGATGGGTCTCGATGACGGGCCCGAGGGTCTCGACGGGAGCCTCCTCGACGTCGTCGACCCAGAGCACCGCGTGCGGGTTGCCCATCGAGACGGCCGTGACGTCGTAGGTGCCGAGCTCTGTCTCGAGCGGGTACGCGAGCACCTGGTCGCCTTCGATCGCAGTCGGGATGTCGGCGGGTGTGAGTATCGGCTCGCCCATGTCCACGGTAGCGGTCTCCATGGTGCCGTCCGCGGCACGTTCGACCCTCACCGGGCGCACTCCGCCGAGCGTCTGGACGCCGATCTCGTGAGCGGTCTCGGGGACCAGATCGTGGTCGACGAGGTACTTCGCGAAGCAGCGTACGCCGTTACCGCACATCTCGGCGGTGGTGCCGTCGGCGTTGTAGTAGAGCATGAAGAAGTCGGCGTCGGGCACGGAGGCGGGCCGCACGAGTATGAGGCCGTCGGCTCCGATCCCGAAGTTGCGGTCGCAGAAGTACGCTACGGCCTCGGGGTCTAGATCGAGGGTCTCGTCGAGGTCCTCGATCATGACGAAATCGTTGCCGAGGCCGTGCATCTTGGTGAACTCGAGAGTCACGTGTCGCTCCTTCTCTGTGTCATCGCCCCTCGATGCTTTAGTGTTCATCGGGAGCGGTGGCGCGTGTGTCGGATTCTAGCAGGTCGAGGATAGCGCGGGTTGCAGTCGGTACCGATCCGTCGGTGACGTCGATCCACACGATGCGCGGGTCCGCCCTGAGCCACGTCGATTGGCGCTTCGCGTAGCGCCGGGTCGCTTGCTTGATCGCACCTGCGGCATCCTCGAGCGGCACGCCCTCCTCGATCACGGGAACGAGCTCCTTGTACCCGATCGCCTGTGTCGCCGTCAGGGCTGAGCGGAACCCGGCAGCTCGTAGGGCTTCTACCTCTGCGAGGAGTCCGGCCTCGAGCATCGCATCGACCCGGTCCTCGATACGCCGGTACAAGACGTCACGGTCGACGTGCAGCCCGACGAACGTGGTGTCGTAGACGCTCGTGCGGCGCGAGAACCCCGATGCCTGTGTCGCGTACGACGTGCCTTCCGCCGCCATCTCGAGCGCGCGTATGGTGCGGCGTACGTTGTTGGGATGGATGAGCGCAGCCGCGTCGGGGTCGACCTCCGCGAGGCGCGCGTGCATCGCAGCCGCTCCGGCTTCCTCGGCGAGACGCTCGAGTTCGACGCGGACCGGACTCGTCTGCTCGCCGCGGGGAAACGACCAGTCGTCGAGTGCGGCTCGCACGTACATCCCCGTGCCGCCGGCGACGATGGGAACGCGCCCGCGCTCCGTGATGTCGGTGATGGCTTCGCGTGCTACCTGCTGGTAGAGAGCCGCCGAGAACGGTTCGCCCGGCTCGACGAGGTCGATGCAGTGGTATGGGACCCGACGTTCACCTGCAGGAGGCTTCGCCGTGCCGATGTCCATACGCCGGTAGACCTGCATCGAGTCTGCCGAGACGATCTCCCCGCCGACGAGGACGGCGAGCTCCTCGGCGATCGCGGTCTTTCCGGAGGCGGTGGGACCGAGTACCGCTACCACGCGCCATGCAGTATCGGTACAGGTGCGGCTACACATACCGGTCCACGGTGAAGCGGTGGCACTCGATGGGCTCGTGGGGGCCGATACCTGCTTTGCGCCGGGCTATCTCGAGCTGGCGGGCCGGCGTGTCGACGCCGTCGAGGTCCGGGAGGAGCAGGCCCTGACGAGCATCGCATCTCACGATGACGCCGTAGCGCGACGGATCGAGGTCGGCCTCTTCGCACTGCTCGGGCGGGTTGAGGACGTCGACCTTGATCTCAAGGTCGACAAGCTCGGGTGGCTCGAGCGCCGGGAATCGCGGATCGGCGGTCGCAGCCTGGACGGCGTTGTGTACGACCTCCGCGGCGAGCGTGGGTGCGGTGGGCACGATCGTGCCGATGCAGCCCCTGAGCGACCCGTCGCGGTAGAGCGTGACGAAGGTGCCGGCGCGCTCCGGGAGCGTGGTGTCAGCGAGAGGCTCCGGGGCGAGACGCTCTCCTCGGCCGACGTACGCCTCGATGGCTGCTCGGGCGAGGGAGACCAGCTCGTGTTCGTCGTGACCGGCGGCCCCTCCCTTCGAGCCGCGAGCCGGGGTGTCGAGTCCGAGCGCAGCGAACGTCTGGGCATCGGCGACGAGAGCCGTGAGGTAGCCGACGCCCCAGGGGGCCTCGTAGGCGAGCACGCGGGTGTGGGCGTCGGGCACGGCCCCGGAGAGCGTCACAAACGACCTCAAGCCGCACTCCCCCGCCATGTCCGCGAGTCGCGCGTCGATCGAGGCAAGCCCATCGAGGTCGCCGGCTTCAACGAGCTCCACGACCGTCTCGTCGAAGCGCTCGGCACCAGGTGCGAACCCGGCGGGCGCGTCGGGCGAGAGGCGGTGAGAGAGGTCGCCGCTCGCGACGAACGCGACCTTGAGCCCCAGGGTGTCAGCGACGCGTGCGACCGCGCGTCCCACACCGCGGTGAGCGGCCATGTCGAGGCCGGAGAGCGAAAGGCTGACGATCGGCCAGCGTCCCTCAGGGTCGAGGAAGCTCATCGGCACGATCACGCCGTGATCGAGCAGACCGGAACCGAGCCGCGCCACGGATCCCCGGTCGATGGTAGGCACCCCGGCTCCTGCGAGTGTAGCGATGAGTGAGGTCGCGAACGACGGGTCGCCGGCGTACTCAAGGGCAGTCTCGGGCGCGCCGAAGCGACTGAGGTCGCCGCCGTAACGCTCTGCGGTGTCGATGACGAACGCGTCGCTTACCGAGGGACTGTGCGGCGACATCACGACCACCGTATCGGGACCGAATCGCCCGAGAGCGTCGGCCGCCTCGGTCATGGCGTCTACCGAATCGCGCGTGCGAGCCGCGTCACGGCCACCCACAGCGTCGAGCATGATGGGTGGGTGTGGTGCGATGATGCCGAGAACCCCGTGAGCCATCGCTGACGTCTCCTCCAGGGGGTGCGTTCGTGTCGCGTTGTCACTCCCCAGAGACTATGTACCCGCCGAGGAACCAGGTCTGAGCCTCGTCGATGTGGACGCGGAAGAAGCGTCCCGCGAAGTCGCTCGCTGAGGGGCCGTCCGGGAGGGCGACGTGTACGACCTTGTTGCCCGCCGTGCGGCCTGAAAGCATCGTTTCGTCGCGCTTGGAGACGCCCTCGAAGAGGACGTCTTGAACCGTGCCGAGGAGCGCGACGTTCTTGGCGACCACCGAGCGCTGGACTGCATCGACGAGCGCATCGAACCGCTGCTGGGCGACATCGCGCGGGACCGTGTCGGTGAGAGCCGCGGCTGGCGTGCCCTCGCGGGGAGAGAAGATGAACGTGAAGGCCTGGTCGAAGCGGGCTCGCTCGACGACATCCATGGTCTCGGCGAAGTCGTCTTCGCTCTCCCCCGGGTAGCCGACGATGATATCGGTCGACAGCGCGATATCGGGAATGGCCGCGTAGAGACGTTCGACCAGGTCGAGGTAGTGATCTTTGGTGTACCGGCGGTTCATCGCCGCAAGTATGCGGTCCGAACCCGACTGGACCGGCAGGTGGAGGTAGCGGGCGACCTGTGGCGTCTCGGCCATCGCCGCGATCGTGTCGTCCGAGAGGTCCTTCGGGTGACTCGTGGCGAACATGACGCGTCCGACCCCGGTCGCAGCGACTGCGCGGAGTACCTCGGCGAAGCGTGGCGCACCGTACAGGTCACGACCGTAGGAGTTGACGTTCTGGCCGAGGAGCGTCACGGACACCACTCCCTCGGCGACGAGGCGTTCGCACTCGGAGACGATCTCCTCGAAGGGCCGGGACCGCTCGCGGCCCCTGACGTGCGGGACGATGCAGTAGCTGCAGAAGTTGTCGCACCCCACGGTGATGGGAACCCATGCATGCCACGGGTGCTCGCGCTCGAGCGGCAGATCGAACGTCGAGTCGTCGCCGGCATCCAGTGTCTCGGCGACGGGTCGCTTCGCGGTGTGTGCGGATTCGAGCAGCGCAGGGAGACGGGCGATGTTGTGCGTCCCGAACACGACATCGACGTGCTTGAGTTGGCCGAGGAGCGCGGCGCCGTCTCGCTGGCCGATGCACCCACCCACGGCTATCAGCTGCCCGGGTCTCGCCGCCTTGACGCTCTTGAGGGACGCCACCTGCCCGAGGAGACGGATGTCTGCGTTCTCGCGTACGCAGCACGTCATGAAGACGACGACGTCGGCGTGCGCGGGGTCATCGACCGGTGTCATGCCCTCCGAGAGGAGCATACCGGTGACGCGCTCGGAATCGTGCTTGTTCATCTGGCACCCGAAGGTGCGGACCAGGAAGGTCTTCATAGCCGGCACAGTGTAGCACGCGGTGGCGTCGTGGCTCAGGGAGTCTCACGTGCTGGCAGTGGGCGATTCGCAGCGGCGAAGAGCGACTCGAGGATACCCGGTGGGATGTCGGTGGAGGCGAGATCACCGGTCGGCGCGCCAGGGTCGTGGAAGTCGGTGCCTCCGGTGACGATGAGGCCCAAACGGTCCGCGATCGATGCGTACCGTTCGCGATCCGCCTCGTCGTGCTCGCCGTGGTATGCCTCGATGCCGGCAAGCCCGTGTGCCACGAGGGCGGGGACGATCTCGTCGCCACCGGTCACGCCTGGGTGCGCGAGCACCGGCACTCCGCCGACGGCGCGCACGAGGCGCACTGCGTCCTCCGGCGAGCGGACGTCTTTGGGCACGTAGAAGGGCTTTCCTCGGCCGAGGAGGCGACGGAACGCGTCGGCTACATCGTCGGCGAGACCTTGCTCGACGAGGACCCGGGCGACGTGGGAGCGACCGACGGCGGCTCCTGCCGAAAGCGCAAGAACGTGGCGCATATCGATCGTGTAGCCGGCAGCAGCGAGCGCCGACACGATCGCTTCTGCGCGTCGCATCCGCGCTTCGCGCAAGTCGCGGAGGTAGTCGAGGAAGCCTTCATCGGTGTGGTCGACGAAGTAACCGAGGATGTGGACGTCCCGGTCCTGGTGGACTGCCGACAACTCGACGCCCGGAACGACGATCGGAGCGTGAGGCAGGACGTTCGCAGCGGCTAGTGCTTCAGCGACGCCCTCGACCGAGTCGTGGTCCGTGATGGCGATCGCCCGGACACCTTTCTGGGCGGCGAGTGCGACGACTTCGGCCGGGGTCAGCGTGCCGTCGGAGGCGGTGGTGTGGACGTGGAGGTCGATGCGCACAGCCAGCTACCTCCAGGGGCGCCTACGACACGGTCAGCGGTGTTGGCCGCGCGGTTCGACGAGAAGCCGGATGGCGGTGCGCTCTTCGCCGTTGATCGAGATCTCAGCGAACGACGGCACGCAGGTCAGCTCGATGCCAGATGGCGCAACGAAACCGCGAGCGATCGCAACCGCTTTGATGGCCTGGTTAAGGGCTCCGGCGCCAACCGTCTGGATCTCAACAGCACCCTGTTCCCTGATCACGCCTGCGAGTGCACCCGCGACCGAGTTCGGGTTCGACTTGCTCGAGACCTTGAGGACTTCCACGGACATACTCCTTGCACTACTGGCACGCTGCTTCGGTGCCGCACTGCGTGCGGCGAGTTCGACTCTGCTGCGAAGTAAGGTGCGTTCTGCTCCGTGCACTCAAGTATAGCGTAAAGGAAGCGTTGAGGGCGGCTCATTCCTCTTTCTCGACGTCGAACCTTACCCTGAGGCCATCGCGGGTCACGGTGACCTTAGGTTCACCCTTAAGGTGCACGTAGTAGCGTTCTGCAAGGTCGTCAAAGGCACGGGCGAGATCCTGCTTGAATCGAGCAAGATCGGTGTGGTGTATCTTCAGCCCTCGGCGGTCTCGATAGATGTCGGGTTCGACGGTAGTGGGAGCCTCCTCGTCGGTGCCAACCTGGGAGATCACCGTGTCGAGCGGCGAGAGGTGACCCCCGAGTATGCGGTGCGCGGTCCGCTCCGATACGGGTAGTGCAAGGTCGCTGCATATTCCGACGAGTTCGTGAGCGTCCGCCGCGGTGGCGGGACGTTGCCAGACGGGAAGCCGCTCCGCCTGGTCCGAGAAGAGCAAGCGAGAGGTGTCGAGTGTCTCGCGCGCGGCTGCGTAGAGGGTCGCGACGATCTCGGCGGGCGAGCCGAGGTAGATATCGAGTTCGGGGTGCTCGCATGCGAACTCGACGATACGCCTGACGATGTTGTGCGGGCCGCGTACGACCTGCAGGCGGCCCGCGGGGTCATGCTCGACGACCGGCCACTGGGATTGATCAGCGCGCTCCGGGAGTTCGGCTGTGTCCGCGGTGACGGCCACTGAGGCTCCGAGGTGGGCATCGGAGGTGGCGATACGGATCTCCCGGACGTTGGTGCGAACTGAGAAGAGCGCCATTCCTCGGCCGTGGACTCCCCATCGATCCATCACCATCGTATCGAGCTTGGAGGTGACTCGCGGCTCGAAGACCGCATCGTGGAGCGTGGGAGGTACGCCGATCCCGTCGTCGACCATGGTCAGCGTTCGGAGGTCCTTCTCGCGCGCAGTGGCGATGAAGAGCCGCTGCGCATGAGCGTCACGCGCGTTGCGCAACAGCTCTATGACGACGTCTTCGAACGAGCGGATGTCGTGACGCGCCTGGCGACGCTCGGCCTCCGACGTCCGGAGCCGTACGAAGCCGTCACCGAGGTTCTCCTCGATCTTCAGATACGCCTCGCCCGACACCGAGCTGACGAAATCGAGGAGGTCTTCGGTGTCGTTGTGTTCGTGCATCCGTCGGGTCCGATCGCGCGCTCGAGGGTGGCGGGACAGCAAAGAGGCCGCGGTCGCGGCCTCCTCGCGCACGGCTGGTAGCCGTGTCTCATGGTATCAGACGCCGGGGCTACTTGGCGTAGTCTACCGCCCTGCTCTCGCGTATCACCATGACCTTGATCTGACCAGGGTACTCGAGCTCGTCTTCGATCTGCTTGGCGATGTCCCGCGCGAGCAGCACGGAGTCAGCGTCGTCGATCTGCTCGGGTTTGACCATGACCCGGATCTCGCGACCCGCCTGCATGGCGTAGCACTTTTCGACGCCGTCATGAGATTGAGCGACCGACTCGAGCTTCTCGAGTCGCTTGACGTAGCTCTCGAGGGTCTCTCGGCGTGCCCCGGGCCGAGCGGCACTGATCGCGTCGGATGCCTGGACGAGGACCGCCTCGACGGTGCTGGGCTCGACATCACCGTGGTGCGCCTCGATGCAGTGCAGCACAGCGGGCGGTTCGTTCATGCGACGCGCGAGGTCGGCGCCGATGATGGCGTGGGGCCCTTCGATCTCGTGATCGATGGCTTTTCCGAGATCGTGCAGGAGTCCAGCGCGCTTGGCGAGGCTCACGTCCACACCGAGTTCCGCAGCCATCACTCCTGCGAGATGGGACACCTCGAGGGAGTGGTTGAGAACGTTCTGGCCGTACGAAGTGCGGTACTTCAGGCGGCCGAGGGTACGCACGATCTCGGTATGCAGTCCGTGGATGCCGGCGTCGAACGCGGCCTGCTCGCCGGCTTCTTGAATCTGCTGGCTGACGAGGGCCTCCGCTTTGTTGTACAGCTCCTCGATTCGCGCGGGATGGATGCGGCCGTCCGCGATGGCAGACTCGAGGGTGATGCGGCCGATCTCACGGCGGACGGGATCGAAACTCGAGAGGATGACGGCCTCGGGTGTGTCATCGATGATGAGGTTGATTCCGGTCAGCTGCTCGAAGGCGCGGATGTTTCGGCCTTCCCGGCCGATGATACGCCCCTTCATGTCATCGCTCGGAATATGCACGACTGACACGGTTGACTCCGCCGTGTGGTCAGCGGCGACGCGCTGGATCGCGATCCCGACGATGTTACGCGCCTTCTTATCCGCCTCATCGCGCGCGTACGCTTCGGCCTCGCGGATGATCGCGGCTGCGTCACGCTTCACGTCGTCCCTGACCCGGTCGAGCAGGAGCTCACGCGCCTGGTCGGACGAGAGTCCGGCGAGGCTCTCGAGCCGCTCGCGCTCTTGTTCTACGAGCTCAGCGAGTTCGGTCTCACGTTTGGTGATCTGACCCTGAAGACTCGAGAGCTGGTGCTCCCGCTTGTCGAGGGACTCGATGCGGCGGTCGATGCTCTCCTCGCGTTGGATCAGGCGGTTCTCGATCGCTCCGAGCTCCTTGCGGCGCTCTTTGGCCTCGGCTTCGGCCTCTTGCTTCATGCGGAAGCTCTGATCCTTGGCCTCGATCAGCGCTTCCTTCTTGAGTGTCTCGGCATGTTTCTCAGCGTCCTGGACGATACGTTCGGCATCTTCACGGGTGCGGACATCGCGACCCTGCACGAGGAATCGGGCGGCCAGGAAACCGAGAGTTACACCGACGATGGCTGCGACGATAGCGAAGACGATCTCCATCGCGTGCACTCCCTTCTCAACGCTCGAGCGTCGGTTGACGGTCGGTTCGGCGGATCGACCGGTCTCCCGCAGCTGCTAACGTGCGTGCTGGGCTGCGCACAACGAGTACCGGACGATGCGTCGTCCGGCATACGTGAGGTCTTCACTGCAGAGTGGAACAGGATGCCGTATATGCACAGCTACCGGGCCAGTAGTGGCCGCGTACATGGTCACAGTTCGTATCTCATCAGACGAACCGCCGGCATTGTCCCAAACGAAACGCGGCGGAGAATCACATATGCCCTTTGCATACTACCGATTACCAGCGCAAAGCGTCAAGATTCGAATCGATTGCCACGTCGGTCATCGTCGTGGCGAGAGCGGTGTTCGATGGCGCTCAGGGCGACGTCGTAGGAGAATCCACGCGAGACGAGACGACGAAGGAGGCGCTCGCGCTCTCGGCGGTCGCGGGGAGGGTCGTCAGGAAGGATCATGAGCGCACGATCGAGTTCGCGCGCTTCTGGGGCCTCACGCTCGACAAGAGCCGAGGCTCGATCGGGGTCGATCCCGGCCGAGCGGAGTCCCCGGATGATGCGCTCCCTTCCCCATCCCGAGGCCATCTTCGCGCGAACGTAAGACTCCGAAAAACGTCCCTCGTCTACGGCTCCGATGTCGTCCATGCGGGCCACCACGTCGCGAACGACATGGGCCGGATACCCGTCGTCAGTCAGACGGTTGGAGAGCTCCCCTGGCGAACGCTCGCGATGTCCGAGCAATCTCAGCGCACGAGCCGTCGCCGCTTCGGCTTCTACTTCGCCGAGAAGGAGATCGAGCTTGTCCGCGGTCATTCGGTCGCCACTCTCGATGCGCGCGGCGACCAGGGCCTCGATCGAGGTAGTCCTGACGTCGTGCCCGTCGATGGACACGACGCGCGCCTTGCCGCGACGCGGATGAGTGTCGATCTGGATCTCGCCGGCCTCCAAGTCCACCTCTGCGACTACTCTACCTCTGTGTCAGCGTCCTGGGCGGGTGACGTGCCGTTGACAGGGAGGCCGAGACGCTCACGAATCGTGCGTTCGATCTCGGTTCGGACGTCGATGTGCTCGCGGAGGAACTCCTTGGCTGCTTCACGGCCCTGGCCAAGCCGCTCCTCGCCGTAGGTGTACCAGGCACCGGACTTGGAAACGACCGCCTCTTCGACTCCCAGGTCGAGGAGGTTGCCTTCTTTCGAGATGCCGGTGCCGTACATGAGGTCGAACTCAGCCTGACGGAAGGGGGCGGCGACCTTGTTCTTGACGACTTTCGCGCGGACGCGGTTGCCCACGATGTCCGTTCCCTGCTTGATCGAGTCGATGCGACGGACATCGATGCGTACGGTGGAGTAGAACTTCAGGGCGCGTCCGCCGGTAGTGGTCTCGGGACTGCCGAACATGACACCGATCTTCTCGCGCAGCTGGTTGATGAAGATGCACGTCGTGTTGGACTTGTTGAGGGACCCCGCGAGCTTGCGGAGGGCCTGACTCATGAGACGCGCGTGCAGCCCGACCGACGCGTCCCCCATCTCGCCTTCGAGCTCTGCGCGAGGCACGAGCGCGGCAACCGAGTCGATGACGATGACGTCTATCGCCCCGCTGCGGACGAGCATGTCGGTTATCTCGAGCGCCTGTTCACCGGTGTCGGGTTGTGAGATGAGGATCTCGTCGATGTCGACTCCGAGACGGGCGGCGTAACTCGGGTCGAGCGCGTGCTCCGCGTCGACGAACGCCACCACCCCTCCCATCGCCTGGGCCTCTGCGACGATCTGGAGCGCCAGCGTGGTCTTGCCGCTTGACTCGGGCCCGAAGATCTCGACGATGCGGCCGCGCGGCACTCCCCCTATACCGAGCGCAGCATCGAGCGCGAGGGCGCCGGTGGGTATCGCTGCCACTTGGGTGACGGCTGCGTGCTCGCCGAGCTTCATGAGCGAGCCCGTGCCGAACTTGCGCTCGATCTGCTCCTTGGTGACGTCAAGTACCTTGGTCTTCTCGGAATCCATCGTGCGAGCTCCTCTTCCTCCAGGGGGACTCCCTCGGGGCTGACTCGACGCTACACGAACACACGTTCGATGTCAACGGCCTCCGAGCGGGATGTCCGCTATCCGTTCGTAGACAGCGCCGCTCTTGGTGAGCGTGCTTGCGTACAACGTAACCTCCCCCACTGACATCGCATACGGCGGCCCCTCGGGAAGGTGGGCGGCGAGTACGGCGGCGGTGACACCCTCGGGCAGGCCGCCGAACGGGCGCGGACGACGGGCCCGTGCGAGGGTGACGTGGGGACGGAAGGGGCGGTCCTCGGTCTCGATACCGTAGATCGAGGCGACCTCCTCGAGAGCGCTGACCGCACGGCCGCCGGTTCCGCTCGGGTCTCGGAAGGTCGCCCACAGCATACGGGGCGAACGTTGCCGCGGTGCGCCGACGACAGCGTCGGCAAGCGTGAGAGTGAACGGACTGACATCAGCGAGCGCCTCGCCGAAACCGGTAAGCAGCGGTGAGGCCGTCGCTTCGGCGATGTCGCCGAGGAAGACGCACGTGATGTGGAGGTTCTCGGCCGGAACCCACCGCGCGTCACGCCACCGGGGGTCGGCATCGCGTGCGCGTGCGGCACACTCGGCGAGTGCTTCGCGCCACGGCGAGGGAAGTCCGATGCCCACGAACGCCCTCATGACCGCGGTGTGACGGCCCGTCGGAGCAGGTCGAGTGCGTGAACGGTGGCGCGCGTCCGCACGAGCGCTCGATCCCCCCTGAACGTCACCGGTCCGGCGGTCACGGTGGTGTGGTCGGCGATCGCGAACCACACGAGCCCAACGGGCTTCTCGGCCGTGCCGCCGGCAGGACCGGCGATGCCGGTGATGCCGAGAGCTACGTCGACACCGAGCGCCTCCCGCGCACCGAGCGCCATCTCGCGCACGGACGTCTCGCTCACAGCGCCGTGGGTGGCGAGCGTGCCGGGACTCACACTGAGAGCCGAGCGCTTGATGTCATCGGCGTAGGCTACGATGCTGCCGCGGAAGACTGCCGAGGAACCCGCGACGTCGGTCAGCGCCGCAGCTACGAGACCACCGGTGCACGATTCGGCTGACCCGATCGAGATACCACGGGCGGTGGCGTCGCGGATGACAACCTCGGCAAGGGTGGCGCCATCCGTGGCGTAGCAGTGGGGTGCGAGAGCTGATGCAACGTCATCGGCGGCGGCGGCGAGGCCGGAGCCGTCGGTGCCATCGGCGATGAGGACAACGTCGACGAGTGAAGGGCGGCCGAGCACGGTCAGAGCGACACCCGTATGGCTCTCGAGCGCGCGCTCGGCTCGGAGCTGGGCGTCGGACTCGCGGATACCCACGCAGCCGAGCACGCGCGGCGGAGGAGCTTCGGCAGAGGTGAACGGTTCGACCGCCTCGGCAAGCATCGGCCGCATCTCGGCGGGCGGCCCGGGAAGGAGCACGAGGCTGCCTCGCGCGGTGGCAACCACCTGACCGGGGGCGGTGCCGATCGAGGGAGCTAGGACGCGTGCTCCCTCGATCACGAGCGCTTGGCGGAGCACCTGCGCTGCAGCTCGCGGCTCGCGGTGCCCCTCGGCGATGGCCTGGAGTGCACGTTCGAGATGGGAATCGGGGCGGAGCGCCAGTCCGAGCGCGTCAGCGGATGCCTCGCGGGTCACGTCGTCGTGTGTGGGCCCGAGACCGCCGGTGACGACGACGAGATCGTGGTCTGCGATCGCGGTGCGCAGGTAGGCGGCGAGATGCGTGTGGTCATCGGGAAGCGCGAAGAGCGTCCGTGGCGCGTATCCGGCGGCGGCGAGGAAGCGCGCGATCTCGGGACCGTTGGTGTCTGGCCGCAAGCCGAGGACGAGTTCGGTACCTACCACGATCACCGCGGCAGACGGCATCGCACGTCGTGCGCTCACGCCTGCTCCGCCTCGGGATCCCGTCGTTTCGTGCGCTCGTCCCATGGCCCGGCGAGCACGTCGCGCGCATGATAGAAGTAGTCGAACATCGAGACGATGGTGAGCACGACGGCGACACCCATGAGCGCCCATGCGAGCCAACCGAACCATACCGCACCGACATCGCCGAGCAGACGGAGCAGCGGGCCGGAGTCCTTGACGATGAAGCCGACGATAGCGATCACCTGAAAGACCGTCTTGGCCTTTCCGTAGGCCGAGGCGGCGATGACCTTGCCCTCGGCCACCGCGACCATGCGGAGCCCCGAGACGATGAACTCGCGGCTGATGATGATGAGCGCGATCCACGACGGCAGCTCGCCGAGTTCCACGAGAGCGACGAGCGCCGCCGTCACGAGGAGCTTGTCTGCGAGCGGATCCAAGAACTTGCCGAACGTGGTCACCTCGTTGCGTGAGCGCGCGAGGTAGCCGTCGACTGCGTCGGTCGCGGCGAGCAGCGTGAAGAGCGCGGCGGCCAACACCGGTCCCCAGTACGGCATGCCCGCAAGCATGCTCACGACGAATACCGGGATGAAGACCATACGGAGCAGCGTCACCCGGTTCGCCCAGTTCAGAGGAATGTTCACGGGAGCACCTCACCCGTCAGGTCGTAGCCGTACGCTTCGGTGATCCGGCATGTGACGAACGAGCCGGCGTCCACAGCCGCATCGAGGGTGACGATACCATCGACTTCGGGCGCTTGGCCACGCCACCGCCCCACGCCTACGCCGTCCTCGTCGACGCCCTCTGAGAGCACCTCCAGCGTGCGCCCGACGAGGTCCTCGGCGCGCGCGAAGCCGACTTCATCCGCCGTGTCGCGGACGCGCTGCGTGCGAGCGAGGCGCTCGTCGTCGGGCACCTGTCCGGGAAGCGAGGCGGCGGCTGTCCCCTCTTCGGGCGAGAACGGGAAGACGCCCACGTAGTCGATCCCGGCGCCCTCGATGAAGTCGAGAAGCACGTCGACGTCGTCCGCGGTCTCACCCGGGTAGCCCGCGATGAGGCTCGTCCTGAGCACGGCGTCGGGCATGTGGATCCGCACGCGTTCGATGAGGCCGAGGAACTCCTCGGCAGAGCCGTGGCGGTTCATCGCGCGCAATATCGGTGCTGACGCGTGCTGGAGCGGGACGTCGAGGTAGTGGCAGACCTCAGAGGTCGCGGCCATGGTCGCGAGAAGGTCGTCGGTGATGCCGTCCGGCTGCACGTACATGAGGCGCAGCCACCGCAGGTCCGGTATCGCGGCGACGGAGCGGATCACGTCCGCAAGCGACTCGGACGAATGGAGGTCGCGGCCCCACGACGAGATGTCCTGGCCGATGAGAACGATCTCCCGTGCGCCACGCGCCACGAGCAGCGCCGCCTCCGCGAGTAGTTCGGCCAGCGGGCGCGAGCGGTACGGACCTCTGATCGTCGGGATCGTGCAATACGCGCACGAACGGAAACAGCCGTCGGAGACCTGGAGGTATGCCGAGGGACCGGCGTCGATACGGGCCGGGCCCGCGACGTGGCGGTGGGCCTCGCCGGTGAGCCGCTCGATGACGTCGAGGACACCGGGCTCCTCGGCCAGCGGGAGGAACGCGTCGGCCTCGGGCATCGCCTCGGTGAGGTCGGACCCGTAGCGCGACACCATGCAGCCGGCCACGATGAGGCGTCTGCCGGGGGCGGCATCGCGCCACTCGGCGAGGTCGAGCGAGACGCTGACGGCCTCCTCGACGGCGGCCGTGATGAAGCCGCACGTGTTCACGACCGCGACGTCGGCGTCATCGAGGGAATCGACGAGCTCGTAGGCGGAGGCGCTGACGAGCGCGCGCATGCGTTCCGAGTCGACCTCGTTCTTGGGACAGCCGAGGGTGATGAAGGCGACGCGCGTCACGTGCGACGCTAGCGGTAGTTGGTGAATTGGAGCGGGATGCCGTAGTCCTTCTCCTTGAGGAAGGCGATCACCTCTTGGAGCGTATCGCGCTTCGGGGAGAAGACGCGGAGTTTCGGGCCCTCGATCTGCACCTTGACCTTGAACTTCTCGTCCCTGATCTCCTTGTTGATGCGCCGTGCCAGCTCGGCCTCGATCCCGTTCACGATGGTCGCGGTCGTGCGGACGGTCCCGCCCGATGCGGCCTCCGGATCCCCCCACGACAAAGCCTTCAGATCGATGCCGCGCCGCACGAGCTTGGACTCGAGAACGTCGATGACTTGTTTTGCAACGAACTCGGCGGGGGCCGCAACCGTGACGGTGCCGGTCGACTTGTCGAGTGCGACGGACGCGCCGGAGCCCTTCAGATCGTAGCGCTGGGATATCTCCTTTGCGGCCTGCTGGACGGCGTTGTCGACCTCCTGCATGTCGACCTCGGAAACGATGTCGAAGCTCTGCTCCTTGGCCATGGATCTCTCCTTCCGGTCACTGCCTCGCGAAGCGAGACGTCATTCTGCGGATAAGACGACGGTCGGCGGATCGCCGGCGGGTATCTCCACGTCCTCACCGTCGCGGTACACGGTGACTGCCGATGGACGGCCGATGCGCACCGACGCCTCCTCGGAGACGGTCCACTCCCGGGTCTGTCCGCCCGCCATCGTCCCCTCGTAGGCGGTGAGGCCGTCGACGGTAACGCGCAGCCACGACGAGCTGTCGGAATCGACGACGACACGCAGCGAGAACGGCTCGCCCGAAGCGGTCACGTCCTCCTCGTCGCCGCCTTCTTCATCGGGCATAGGTTGATCGCCCGATGGATCGGGCACGCCGGGAGTGGCCGGAGGCGCCGGCACAGTCGTTTCCAGGGTGGGTGTCGTCTCGGGGCTCGTCGGCAGGGGTGGTGGTGGCTCGGGGTCGGACCCAAGCCGCGTGACGCCCCATACGGCCAGGCCGAGAAGGGCGATGATGGCGACCACGACGAGGATGGCCTTGATGGGCATCGCGTCTCCGTGATCGCGCGACGCGAGCACCGGTTCCGGCAGGTTGATGGGTGAGCGCCCAGAGTGCCCCGTCTCCTTCTCGTAAAGCTCGAGGAGCGGCCCTGGGTCGAGGCCGAGGTACTTCGCGTAATTCCGGATGTAGCCGCGTACGTAGGCGGGGCTCGGCAGGACGTCGTACTCACCGGCCTCGAGGGCCGCGAGCAGCTTTCCTCGGATGAAGGTGGCCGATTCCGCATCGGAGATGGTCTTTCCGAGTGCGCGACGCGCCTGCTCGAGGGTACGTCCGAGCGTCTCGGCCATCGCCCTACCCCTCCTCCGACACGTCGCTTCTGTCGTTACGCTCGAAAGCCTTGATGGCCTCAAGCTCCTCTACATCGACGAGCACCTCACGCGGCTTGGACCCGTCAGGAGTGCCGACGACACCTCTTGTTTCGAGCATGTCCATGATACGTCCTGCACGAGCGTACCCCACTTTGAGTCTCCGCTGCAGCAGTGAGGTCGATCCGATCCCCGAGGTGACCACGATGTCGGCGGCTTCCCACAAGAGTGGGTCGTCGTCTGAGGCATCGGCGGCACCACTCGACGTCGTGACTTTGAGGTGGAGGATCTCTTCGTGGTAGTCCGGTTCGGCCTGGGCCTTCAAGTGTCCGACGACCGCGCCGATCTCCGCCTCCGTCACGAACGCGCCCTGGATCCGGCGGGGCTTGGGCCATGCGGGCGTCGCGAATAGCATGTCGCCCTCGCCGACAAGCTTCTCGGCGCCGGCCTGGTCGAGGATGACGCGTGAGTCGATGCCCGAGGAGACCGCGAACGCGATCCGGTTGGTGATATTGGTCTTGATGAGACCGGTGATTATGTCGGTCGACGGGCGCTGGGTAGCGACAACGAGGTGGATGCCCGCTGCACGCGCGAGTTGCGCAAGGCGACAGATGGAGTCCTCGACCTCCTTCGCGGCGACCATCATGAGGTCGGCGAGCTCGTCGATCACGATCATGAGGTACGGCATCTCCTCGGCGCCCTCCGGTGCGGTGCCGTCTTGGACCATCGCGTTGTACGCGCCGATGTTCCGCGCGCCGGCCTTCTGCAGGCGCTTCAGGCGTGTGTCCATCTCGGTGACCGCCCAGTGCAGTGCGCTCGCAGCCTCTTTGGGCTCGGTCACCACCTGCACGTAGAGGTGCGGTACGCCGTTGTAGAGCGAGAGCTCGATGCGTTTGGGGTCGATGAGGATGAGGCGGACCTCGGCCGGTGTCGCGCGCATGAGCACTGACATGAGGAGTGCGTTGATGCAGACCGACTTACCAGTCCCGGTCGATCCGGCGATCAGCAGGTGTGGCATGGTCGCGAGATCGGCGACGACGCTGTCGCCCGCGACGTCCTTTCCGATGCCGAGGAGCAGCGGGCCGGCGCTCTGCGTTGCCG
>SLCP01000163.1 GCA_007125735.1 Coriobacteriia bacterium
GCGACGAACGCGCGCCGCATCTCGACGGGACCGCACACGAAGACCGACCGCTCGGTGACGGGGGGATCGAGATCGAGCGATCCGAGCTCGAGGTGGCCCCGCTCCGATGTCGGATGGATGTGCAGGTCGAGCCTCGCGTCGCCATCGACACGCGCGGCGATCTCGTCGGCGTAGACCTGCGCTTCCTTGGCGTCCCTGACGCTCCACACAAGCGTGACGTCGTGCGATGCGTCCAGATCGCCGGCCATCGCGAGGAAGGGCGTGATGCCGATCCCGCCCGCAAGCCAGAGCTGGTGGCGACGCCCGCGTCGGTGGTCGAAGCGACCCCACGGCCCCTCGACGCGCACGGCCGAGCCCACCGGCACGTCGCCGAGCAGCCGGTCGGTGAAGTCACCCGACGCCTTGATCGAGAAGCGGACCTGCTCGCCCGCGGGACTGCTGATGGTGAACGGGTGCTGCTCTGCCGAGGGCCCCTCGGCGAACGAGATCGCGGCGAACTGCCCGGATACCCGCTTCAGCCGCGACGAGTCGGCGTCGAGCTGGATCTCGATCACGTCGTCTGCCGAGTGCCGCTTCGCTTCGACGTGGTACGTGCGGACCGGACCGAAGCGGGAGAAGAGCAGCTCGCGGTAGAGCCACGAGGCGAGCCCCAGCGCGGCGAAACCGTACACGTAGGCCATGAGGAGCGGCGTCTCACCCACGATCGTCTCGGGCAGGCGCGAATGGGCTGCGGCAGCGAAGACGACGAGTCCCATGAAGCGGTGGCCGAGCTTCCACTGGTCGTACCTGACCGGCACGAGCCGCCTCCACGGAGCGCGGGGCGCCGCCGCCACGAGCACCGAGCCCACGAGCGCGATGATCACGATGAGCCCGCCGAATCTCGCGGTCGTGTACTCATCTGACTTGGGTATACCGAAGGCGTGCACGACGACCATGAGCGCGACGACGATACCGATCAGCCGGTGCGTGACGAAGAGCTTGTCCAGCCCGTCGAGCCAGCGCTCGAGCGGCCGGATGCGTGCCGCGAGTATGAGATTGCTCGAGGCCAGAACGAGCGCAAGCGTCGCGCCGAACTCCGCTCCTGCCTGCTGGGGCTCCACGGTCGCCTCGGTCACGAGCAGGCCGAGGGCCCACATCGCGGAGTGCACCACGACGATCGCGGCGATCAAGATCACGCGTGCACGCAGAGCGCGTCGGCTGTTCGACCGGGACGCAGCACCCGTCCGCGCCGAATGGCTGTCTGCTCGTCCGTCACTCGATGCTGAGCCCAAGGCCGACCTCCCGATAGCAGGGACATCCGATCACACGCACACCTCGGACGATACCCGTTTCGCCTTAGCGGCCCACGAACACCGCCCCGGGCCAGCTTCCGTGCGCTCGCCGATCGGCCGAGTACAACGGCGCTTCGAGCTCTGCCGCCAGTGCGGGAGCGACGGCGTCGTAGAGGGCACATCCGTACCGTTCCTGGATATCGAGCGCATCCCGCATGAGCGAGTCCCCGACTTCGCGTACGTGGATGCGCCAGCCGAGGAAGCGGCGCCACAACTCCTTGGTTTCCGCAGCACTCAGGTACCGCGACGCGACACCGATGAACTCGTACACGAAGAGCGACGGCACGACGATGACCAGGTCGCCGTCTGCGTGCGCCTCGAGGAGCTGCCGCGCCTCCGCCGTGCCGGGTTCGGTGCGGAACCACTTGACCGCGACCGACGCATCGAGCACGACCGGCTTCACCGCCCGACTCCTTCGTCGCGCTCAGGCGGGATCGGCGCCCCGGTCATGTCCCGGGTTCCGCGGATCTCCCGCAGCACGTCGAGGCTGTCGCGGGCATCGGAGTCGGTGCGCCGAGCGACATCCTCGAGCCACGAGAGCCCCTCACGCACTGCAGCCCCGCGCTCGCGGGCCTCCGAGGCGGCGCTGCGCGACGTCACGTAACCCCGCGCAGCCTCACGGACCACATCGCTGCGGGTCACACCCTCATCGCTCGCAATCTCGTCGAGCTCGCTCAGCAACGCTTCCGGCAGCGTGACCGTCACTCTGACGACCATCGGCTTCTCCATCGATCGAGGCAGGCATCATACGCTTCGTATGATGCCGCGTATGCGCCCCGCTGTCCAGTCCAGACATGCGCCCCGCTCCCTCCTCGGCTATGCTGGTCGGCAGACGCGCACGTCGCACGTGCGAACCGTTTCGCCCCTGGCCGAGGAGGGCACCCGATGAGCGGCCCCATCTACACCCGCCGAGGAGACGCCGGCGAGACGTCGCTCGCTGACGGCAGCCGCGTGCATAAGAACTCCGCCCGGGTCGAGGCGTACGGGACCGTCGACGAGGCCAACAGCGCCATCGGCCTCGCACGCGCTGCGCTGTCGCACGCTGTCGCAGTCCACCCCGTCCTCGCCGAGCTCGACTGGACGCTCACCTTCGTCCAGAACCGCCTCTTCGACTGCGCGAGCAACCTCGCGACCCCGGCCGATGCGGCCTCAGACCGCACACCGCGTGTCACCGCCGACGACACCGCCGCGCTCGAGCGCGTTATCGATGAGATGACCGCTGCGATGGGTGAGATCGACCACTTCGTGCTGCCCGCCGGGTGCGAGCCGGCGGCGCGCCTCCACGTCGCACGCACCGTGATCCGCCGGGCCGAACGCCGCATCCTCGACCTCGCAGACGCCGAGCCGGTCGACTCAGACGTGCTCGCGTTCGTGAACCGCCTCTCCGACCTGCTCTTCACCGCCGCTCGCTACGTGAACCACACGTGCGGCGCAGGTGATGTCTTCTGGGAGCCGCGGGGTCGATAACGGGAGGCACACGTGCTCGTCCTGCGACGCGTGTCAGAATGGGTCGACGTAGCTCACGCCGAGAAGGTGCGATGCCGGCACGTCCTCTGTCAACACGGTGTCGCACCCGTCGAGCACCGCCGAGGCGAGGATCTGTGCATCCCAGTAGGACAGCATGTGCCGTTCCCGGATCTCGAGCGCGACCGATACCGTGCGGGCATCCACAGCCAGCACCGGCCAGACATCAAGCATCGCACGGGCGTGCCTGACAGCCTCCCCCTCAGCCCCCGTCTGACGAAGCTTCGCGCTGACCACGCTGGTGAACTCCGCTACGACTTGGGTCGAGATGACGCCTGTCCGCGTGCGACCATGCGACGCAAGCACGTCGCGCGCCCGCTCCCGCTTCTCCGGTTCCGTCGGGTCGATCGCGTAGACGAACACGTTCGTATCGATGAAGGCTCGCAGCATCAGCGACCGGCTCGCCGGTGAGCGTCGTCGCGCCTCCACGACCCTATCCCGCCGGCTCGCGCAACCTCCTCGGCCAGGCGCTCAGAGCTCGCCTCCCACTCGCGCCACAGATCGGCAAGCCTGCGATCCTCGGCATCGCGGTCGTAGACGCGATCGATCGCATCGCGGATGAGCTCAGACTCCGTCCGTCCGCTCCGTGCCGCCTCGGCCTTGAGCAGACCATCCTGCCTGTCTTCGATGTAGACCTGTTTGCGCACCATGCGTCCCACGATACCTTCGCCACCTTTACCGGCGCTAACCCGGAGCCAACCGTGGAAGCCCTAGACGATGTACGTATATACATCATACCCGATGCGCACTTCGCAGCTGCTCCTCGTCGACCACGCGGCCGTCCTTGAGAAACACGATACGGTCCGCGTACGCCGCCATACGCGGGTCGTGCGTCACCATCACGATCGCTTGGTCGTCGGTGCGCAGCGTGCGCAGCAGCTCCATGATCTCCTCGGCGGTGACCGAATCGAGGTTACCGGTGGGCTCGTCGGCGAGCAGGAGTCGCGGCGACTTCACGAGCGCGCGGGCGATCGCCACCCGCTGCTGCTCGCCACCGGAGAGCTCGGCGGCGCGCTGATCGGCCTGATCGGCCAGGCCCACCCGGTCGAGTATCTCGCGCGCTCGCGTCCGCCGCTCCGCGCGCCCGATGCCGGCGTACTCGGCAGCGAGCGTCACGTTCTCAAGCGCGGTGCGGGTCGGGATGAGGCTGTACCCCTGGAAGATGAAGCCCACGTCCTTCGCACGGATCCGGTCGAGCGCACCGTCCTTGAGCCTCGTAACATCCGCACCATCGATCTCGACGTGCCCGGCGGTCGGGCGCGCGAGGCAGCCCATGACGTTGAGCAGGGTCGTCTTGCCCGAGCCCGAAGGCCCCATCACCGCGACGAACTCCCCGTCGCTCACCTCGAGTGTAGTCCCCCTGAGCGCGTGAACGACATTCCGCTTGCCGAGGTGGAACAGCTGCTCGACCTCTCGTACCGCTACCGCTGACATGTCCACTCCTCCTACTCGTATGCGAGCGCTCGAGCCGGCTCGAGCCGCGACGCGTGACGTGCGGGCCACAGACCCCCGATGATGCCGAGGATGACGGCGAACGCGAGAGCCCCGAACGCGAGGCGCCCGGTGACCACCATGACGGTGGTACCGGTCGCCGCGACCATGGCCGAGTTGAGCGCGAACGCCGTCGCGCCACCCGCCAGCAGGCCGATGAGTCCGCCGATGCCCCCCATCACCCCGGACTCCACGAGTACATCGCGTGCGATCCGCCAGCGCGTGGCGCCGAGCGCACGCTTGACGCCGATCTCGCGCGTCCGCTCGCTCACGGCCATGGTCATGGTATTGACGATCGAGAGCGCGCACACGATAAGCGCGATCGCGGCGACGCTCCACACGATGGAGTTCAGCAACCCGACGAGGCCTGAGACCCTCTCCATCGCCTCGGTGGGACCCGTCGCGAGAATGCCGTCGATATCGCGGTTCAGCTGAGTCGCAAGCTCATCGGGATCGGTGCCCTCAGCCGCGACAACACTGACCCGAATCGCAAGGTCTTCAGCATCGACAACGTCCTGAAACGCCTCCGGCAACGCCGTGTGGTAGAGGCGCTGGGCATCTGTGAGCGGCACGTGGGCGGATGCGTCGCTGACGTTCACGTAGGAGCGCTCGAAGATACCGACGACGGTGAACGGAACATCCCTGATCTCGAACGTCTCGCCCACCGCAGCCCCGGCCTGCTTCGCGAGGTCGGCGCCCAGGACGACGACCCTCTCATCGCCCTCCTCGATCCCCCGTCCTTCCGCCAGGCGTAGGAACGTGTACTCGGGGCTCGCCGAACTGATTCCGAGCACCATCGGAGGGGTAACCGACATGAAGTCCCCCTCGAGGAACAGCGAGACCATCGGGTATGCCGCGTCCACCTCCGGAAGCGATCGGATCTCCTCGACCGTGTCCATCGACAACGGCCGGCTCCCGGTCGCCTGGCCGAGGAAGCCGGCGTCCCGTTCCTCGATGACGTGTACCGTGCCCTCGTAGGCATCGAAGATCACGCTGACGTAGGTGTTCTGGTTCTCCGCCACCGCGCCGAGCACCACCAACGCGAACACCCCCACCGAAATGCCGATGATGGTGAGGATCGACCGCCCCTTGCGTCGGAAGATGTCCCTCAAGATGCTCACGTGCGTCCCCTCCCCTTTGCGCGCGTGCGCTCCCCAGCGCCACGCGCCTCCCCTCCACGCTCCTGGCCGCCCTGATCGGCGCGCACCTCGTCACGCACCCGCAACCGCTCCGGCCCGCTTCCGGCGGCCTTCGCGATCTTGGCCTCCGCAGTCTCGAGCCAGCGGACGGTCGCCTCGGCCCGCAGGATGTGCAGATCGAGCTGGAGCACCTCAGCTACGTGGAGCGCAGCGTCGAGCCGCTCCTTGGCCGCGGTGAGCTCGGCCATGCGGCGCAACTCGCGCTTGCGCTGGACCTGGATGATCTCCGCGACGTCGACGTCGCTCGTCAGGCCGAGGAGAACCTTCGCGAACAGCTCGTCTCGGCGTGTCTCCGTGGTATCGAGCGGTGTAAGGAACCACCCGCGAAGCTCGGCTCGTCCTGCGGGGGTGAGGGTGTAGAGCTTGCGATCGGGTGCGTCGGCGACCTCTACCGTGTCGGACTGCACGACGAGGCCGTCGCGCACGAGGCGCTCGAGCGTCGTGTAGACCTGCCCGTAGTTCACCGCCCATTCGTCGCCGAGCTCCCCCTCGAGCTCGCGACCCAGCTCGTACCCGTGCATCGATCGGCGCTCGAGCAGCGCGAGCATGCCGTATCGGACGCTCATCGTGACCCCGCTCCCCCACGCATCGGTCCCCAACCCTCGCTTGACGTTCAGATGCTATATACCCGTTATCTATATCCTTAGTATATAGCACACGCAGCGGACGGTGTCGAGACGACCGGGAGCCGGTGTCTAGTACGTCTCGCCTCCCTCGACGAGCTCTTTCACGACCTTGGGGTCCGCGAGCGTCGAGATGTCGCCAAACGCCTCCATCCCCTTCTCGCCCGCCGCGATCTTGCGCAGGATGCGCCGCATGATCTTGCCCGAGCGCGTCTTGGGCAGGTCGCGCGCGAACTGGATGCGGTCGGGTTTGGCGATCGGCCCGATGACCTTGCGCACGTGACCCGAGAGGATCTTCGCGAGGTCCTCGGAGGCGTGGTGCCCGTCGCGCAGCAGCACGTAGACGTGGATGCCTTCGCCCTTCACCTCGTGAGGGAACCCGACGACCGCCGCCTCGGCCACCGCTTCGTGACTGACGAGCGCGCTCTCGATCTCCGCGGTGCCGAGCCGGTGTCCGGAGACGTTGATGACGTCGTCGACCCGGCCGAGCAGCCAGTAGTAGCCGTCGGCGTCGACACGCGCGCCGTCGCCGGTGAAGTACTTCCCGGGGAAGCGCTCGAAGTAGACCTCGCGCATCCGCGCGTGATCCGGGTCGCCCCACGTGCCGCGCAGCAGACCCGGCCACGGCGTGTCGACCACGAGGTAGCCGCCCTCGTCGACGTCGGCAGCGCTCCCATCCTCCCGCACGACCTCAGGCTCCACGCCAAAGAACGGCACCGAGGCGCTTCCCGGCTTCATCGGCGTGGCGCCGGGGAACGGCGTGATGAGGAAGCCGCCGGTCTCGGTCTGCCAGTACGTGTCGACGATCGGTAGTTCTCCTCGGCCGATGGTGTCGCGGTACCACATCCAGACCTCGGGATTGATGGGCTCGCCCACCGTGCCGAGGAGGCGCAGGCTCGACAGGTCGTAGCGGGCCGGCCAACCCTCCCCGTGGCGCATGAGCGCGCGGATGGCGGTGGGCGCAGTGTAGAAGGAGTTCACGCGGTACTTCTCAACGACCGCCCAGAAGCGCGCGGGATCCGGGTAGGTGGGGATGCCCTCGAACATGAGGGTGGTCGCACCAGCGGCGAGCGGGCCGTAGACGATGTAGCTGTGGCCGGTCACCCAGCCGATGTCGGCGGTGCACCAGAAGATGTCCTCGTCGCGGTAGTCGAAGACGGTCTTGAACGTGAGTGCGGCGTAGAGCAGGTAGCCGGCGGTCGTGTGGAGCACGCCCTTGGGCGTGCCGGTCGAGCCGGAGGTGTAGAGGATGAAGAGCGGGTCTTCCGCGCCCATCTCCTCGAGTACGCAGGGCTTGCGGACCTCCGGCGCGGTGATCTCATGGTGCCACCACGTGTCGCGGCCCGGCTCCATGTCGACATCGCCCGCGCCGCGCGCGACCACGATGCACGCCTCGACACTCGGACACTCGAAGAGCGCCTCGTCGGCGTTGACCTTGAGCGGCACCTTGCGTCCGCCGCGGATGCCCTCATCGGCGGTGATCAGCAGCTGGCAGTCGGAGTCGAGGATGCGGTCCTTCAGCGCCTCGGGGGAGAAGCCACCGAACACCACCGAGTGCACCGCGCCGATACGGGTACAGGCGAGCATCGCATAGGCAGCCTCGGGGATCATCGGCATGTAGATGCAGACGCGATCGCCTTTCTTGACACCACGGGCCTTGAGCACATTGGCCAGGCGGGTGACC
>SLCP01000138.1 GCA_007125735.1 Coriobacteriia bacterium
CCCGGCGAGGTCGCCGGCACCGGTGTCGACGACGACGGCAACGGCTACATCGACGACGTCCACGGCATCAACGCGATCACCGGCACCGGCGACCCGTTCGACGACCACGGCCACGGCACGCACTGTGCGGGCACGATCGGCGCCGTGGGAGACAACGGGATCGGCATCACCGGTGTGAACTGGGACGTCTCCATCATGGCGGTCAAGATGCTCGACGCTAACGGCAACGGCACGGTCGCGAGCGCCATCGCCGCGTTCGAGTACGCCGCGGCGCACGGCGCGGACATCATCAGCAACTCGTGGGGTGGCTTCTATCCGTTCAGCCAGGCCGAGTACGACGCGATCGCCTCCATCGACGCACTCTTCGTCTTCGCTGCTGGCAACGAAGGCAGGGACAACGATGGCCTCTACAAGTACTACCCGGCCTCCTACGACCTCCCCAACATCATCTCGGTCGGTGCGTCGGACCACAACGACCAGCGCGCCGGTTTCAGCAACATCGGTGCGACGACGGTCGACGTGTTCGCGCCTGGTGTAGGCATCCTCAGCACGGTGCCCACCGGCACCAAGACCTTCGTGCCCGACGTCGACGAGGTGCTCTTCTCGCACGATTTCTCGACCACGGTAGGCTGGGACCTTAGTTACTATGACGGTACTCCGTGGGCACGCTCGACGTCTGTATACGTGTCCGCGCCGTCGAGCCTCGGATACACCGGATACGAGGCAGGCGACGGTGCCTTTGCCGATTCGCCCGCGATCGACTGCTCGGGAGTCGAGACGGTGTTCGTCAACGCTAAGGTGCGCTACGACATGGGACCCGATGACGTCTTCTACGTCGACGTACACGACGGCACCGACTGGTGGGTCGTGAAGTCGATGACGGGCTCCTCGGACGGCGAGTTCGAAGACGTGTGGATCGACGTCAGCGAGTGGGCGGCGGGCGTGGACGACTTCCGGGTGAGCTTCGCGTTCGAGAGCGGCGGTTCGTCCGGCTCCGTCGACGGCTACGAGGGTGTGTACGTCGACGATGTCCGCGTTGTGACGCCCGTCGAGACGGGGACGTACTTCGCCGACTCGTTCGACTCGCTCGATGCGTGGGATGTCTCCGAGTACGAGGTGAAGGCGTGGGAGCTCTCCTCGGCTCACACCGTATCCCCGCCCACGAGTCTCGCACACCGCGACTATGCCGACGATGAGTTCTCCCTGGCGACGCAGCGCGATGCGATCGATATGCGCGGCGCGGACGCTGCGCTGCTGCGCTTCAAGGCCCGCTACGACATCGAGGGCATGTACGACTGGTTCATGGTCGCGACGCTCAACGACGGCACGCCTCACATCCCGCTCGCGCGTACCGGTGACTCGGAGCGGTGGCGGACGCACTCAGCGCTGCTTCCGACAGCCCCCGGACAGAACGTCGCCGCCGCGTTCGTCCTTGCGAGCGACGAAGAATTCAGTTCCGCCGCCGGTTACGAGGGCGTGTACGTCGACGACGTGGAGTGGGTGGGACTTTCCGGCACGTGGGTCGCCGAGGATGCATCGCGCGCCTACGCGTACAAGAACGGCACCTCGATGGCGACGCCTCACGTCGCCGGGATAGCCGCTCTGCTGCTGTCGGTCGATCCGACCGTGGATTGGGAGACCCTCAAAGGCATCATCCTCGACACGGCCGAGCCGCGACCCGCTCTTGCCGGTCTGTGCGTGACTGGCGCCCGCGTCGACGCCGTCGCGGCGCTTGTGGAGCTTGCGGGCGACACGATCCCGCCGGTCACTACCGCCTCAGGGATTCCCGCCGGTTGGACGAACACCGACGTGACCGTGACCCTCTCGGCCACCGACTCCTACTCCGGTGTGGCGGCGACCTACTACCGGATCGGCGCTGGCGAGGACACGACCTACACCGCGCCGTTCACCGTGACTGCCGAGGGGCAGACACCGGTCGCGTATTGGAGTGTGGACAACGCCGAGAACGTCGAGGCCGAGAAGAGCGCGACGGTCAGGATCGACAGAACGCCGCCACAGACCAGCGCCGAGGTCGCGGGCGACGGCTCGGCGAGCGTCTCGGTGACGCTCTCTGCGCACGATGCGCTTTCGGGGGTCGCCACGACGCGCTGGCGCCTGGGAGACGCGGGCGGTTGGACGGCTGGCACATCGGTGACGGTCATGGCCGGCGGGGATCACACCTTGTACTTCTACTCGGCCGACAACGCCGGTAACGCCGAGGAGCCCGGTTCGGTGACGTTCACCGTCGTCGAGCCGCCGCCCCCCGTGATCGGGGTCGCGGGTGCCGATCGCGTGGCGACCGCCATCGAGGCCTCCAAGCGCGCGTACCCGGATGACGGCAGTGTCGACACCGTGGTCATCGCCACCGCCATGAACTGGCCTGACGCGCTCGGCGGCACGGCACTCGCCGGTGCCCTCGACGGACCCGTGCTCCTGGTGAACTCGACGCTCGCCGCTACCGTCAGCGCGGAGATCGCTCGCCTCGGCGCGCAGCGCGCCATCGTGCTCGGTGGAACCGGTGCGGTGAGCACGGCTGTCGAGTCCGCGCTGAAGATCCAGCTCGGTGCGGCCAACGTCGAGCGCCTTGACGGCGCGGACCGCTATCAGACCGCCGACAAGGTCGCCGTGCGCACCATCGCCGAGAGTACGGCGCGCGGCGACTACGACGGCACGGCGTTCGTTGCGACCGGCGCCAACTTCCCCGACGCGCTCGCCGCAGCCCCGCTCGCCGCGGCAGGCGGCTGGCCACTCTTCCTGGCGAACCCGGCAACCGGGCTCTCGCCCGCGAGCAAGGCTGCGATGTCGGGCGTCGAGCGCGCGCTCGTCTTGGGTGGCGAGGCCGTCGTGAAGCCCGAGACCGAGACGTACCTCACTACTCGGTTCGGCACGAGCGGTGTCACGCGTCTTGCCGGCCCGGACCGCTACACGACCGCCGTCGCAGTCGCCATGCACGCCGTCGAGCACGAGGGCCACGTGTGGGACCGCGTGGGCATCACCACCGGGGCGAACTTCCCCGATGCGCTCGCGGGCGGTGTCGTGCAGGGCAAGGTGGGCTCGGTCATGCTGCTCACCACGCCCAACACGTTGTCGACGTGCACGGCTCTCGCGCTGTCGGCCAACAAGGACGCCATCGACACGGTGACGTTCTATGGTGGTGATGGCGCGGTGAGCCCGGCAGTACGTGCCGCGGTCATGGCCCGCCTCCAGTAGACGGGGGCCGTGCGCAGGGGCTTCCTTCGAGCGGCAGATGCGGAGTTGTTGTGCAGAAAGCCGTGCGTTCCGCACCCTCCCGGCACGGCGCGTGCTAGCCTCGATGTAACTGGTGTTACAAACCACACCACGCATCCGGCCGGCAGCTCATCCTCGGGTAAGAAGGGTAGTTCCGAATGCGCGCACTCTCGTTCTCGCGGGCGATGTCCGTCGCCCTCGCCGCTGTGCTCCTGTTCGCGTCCGCTCCGCTCGTCAGCACACCTCCATCGGCTCTTGCCAGCTCGCCTCCGGCGGACGTCGACTACAACTCGGTGAGCTTCGTCGATTCGAGTCGCGGCTGGGTCGCCGGCACCAAGGGTACGATCATCCGCACGCGCAACGGGGGCGCGAACTGGCAGACGCTCTCCACTGGGACGACCGACGACTTCGTCGCGGTGAGCTTCGTCGATCAGCACAAGGGCTGGGCGCTCACGAGCAGCGCCCGGGTGTACCGCACCGAGAACGGCGGCGACTCGTGGCAGCGGATGAGCGCGCTGACGTTTCGTAGTGTGTCCATCAACTCACCATTCTATGATCCCGTCGGCTACGACCTGCACTTCACCGACGATCAGCACGGCTTCCTCGTCGCGCGAGCGTATCCGCCGGCATCCGGTCACTCAAACGTTCTCGGTCTCGTGTATCGGACGCAAGACGGCGGCACCTCATGGGACCTCGTGTTCGAGGGGCCCGACCATCGGCAGCCAGGTGACACGTATCCGTTCTCGGGCAACGCGATCCTGCGCGCCGTCGACTTCGCGAGTCCGACCCACGGCTGGGTCGTGGGCGTCGATCGGCACAACTTCGCCTACCGCCCCATCGTCATGCGCACCACACAGGGCGGCGGCTCGGGTCAGTGGACCTCGGCCGGGACCGGCATCCCGGGGACCGCGGACCTCCACGGCGTCTCGTTCGCCACCACGCAGGTGGGACTCGCAGTCGGATCGAAGCTGAGCGTCAACAAGACTACCAATACCGTCACCCACGTGGGCGGGGCGATCTACAAGTCGACCAACGGCGGTTCGACGTGGGCGGAGAAGTCCTCGGGCACGACCGCGCTCCTACGCGACGTCTTCATGCTCGATGCCCAGCACGCATGGGCGGTAGGGGACTCGGGGACGATACGGCGTACCGTGGACGGTGGTGAGACGTGGAACTTGCCAAGCTGGGTCCAGAGAGCAGTGGTCTCTCTGCGCTCGGCACAGGTGATCGGAAGCCCCTCGGACCTCAAGGGTTGGCTTGCGGGCGCCTCCGGTCGCGTGCGCATCACGACCGACGGTCAGAACTGGTGGACGCCCGAGCCGCAGACGGACGGTCCGCCGATCACCGGTCTGACCTCGCCCACGCATCCGTCTTCGGCGACGTGGTACCAGAGCAGCCAGCCGGTGACGTTCACGTGGGATCAGCCGTCGTGGGACGCCGAGGTCGAGGGCTACTCCGTGTCGCTCAGCCAGGACTCCGCGACCGTCCCCAACGACACGATCGATCTGAGTGGCGCGTCGAGCACCATCCGTACTTACGACGGACCTAAGGCCGACGGCACCTGGTACTTCAAAGTCAAGGCGAAAGACGAGATCGGCCTATGGGGACCGGTCGCATCGTGGACGCTGCGCCTCGACGCGACGGCTCCTACGGGTTCCATCGTGATCAACGGTGGTGCCGCCGTGACCGCACGCGCCGAGGTTGACGTGGCCTCGGACATGGATTTCGGGCCGAGCGGCCCGCATGCGACGCAGGCCATGCGCTTCAGTGTCGACGGCGGTGCCACGTGGGGCGCGTGGCAGCAGTTCGAGAGCGAGATCACGCTGACGCTGCCAGGCGATGATGGCCTCAAGACCGTACACGCCGAGTTCCGCGACAAGGCGGGCAACGTCTCTGCGACGCTGTCCGACACCATCACTCTCGACACGGACGAGCCGGCCATCACGTCGCTCACGTCGAGCACGCACAGCCCCCAGACGGCGTGGCACAGCGCGCGCGACGTCGAGCTGGCCTGGACCGGCGAGGCGCCGACCGGTATCACGGGCTACTCGTACTCGTGGTCGGGGGATCCGGCAGACGAGCCCGACGAGAACGTCGACATCACCGGCACCACCCTCTCTATCCCCGGAGTCGCCGATGGCGTGTGGTACTTCAAGGTACGCGCTGAGGACAACGACGGCCAGTGGGGCCCGCCGGTCTCGCGTACGGTACGCATCGACGGGACGCTCCCCTCGGCGACAATCGAGATCGACGGCGGCGCGTCCTACACGAACTCGGCCGATGTGACCGTAGGCAGCGCGGTGGAGTGGGGGCCGAGCGGTCCGCACCCCACGGAAGCGCTGAGCGTCAGCACCGATGGCGGCGCTACGCGGAGCGCACCGCAGCCCTACGACCCCGCGATCGCGCTCACACTGCCCGGTGGTGACGGGCCTAAGACGGTGCACGTCGAGTTTCGCGACGCGGCAGACAACACTGCTGCGTTCTCGGACACGATCACGCTCGACACGGCCGCTCCCACCGGCACTGTCACTGTCGCCAAGAGCGGGACCTTCGATTCGACCGGCGAGGTCGACGTGGGTTGGACCGTCGATTTCGGGCCGAGCGACCCGCACCCCACAGAGGCGATGCGCTTCAGCACCGACGGCGGCGTGACGTGGAGCGCGTGGGAGCCCTACGCTGCGGCCACGACGCTGACCCTGCCCACGACGCCCGGCTCGTGGGCGGTGACCGCACAGTTTCGTGACGGGGCGGGCAACATCGGGACCCTCGTCGGCACTCTTGAGATCCAGCCCCCCGTCCTTTCAGTGGCAGGCGCCGATCGCATCGCGACCGCGCTTGCGACGTCGCTGCTCGCCTACCCTGAGGGCCTGGCCGCGGACGGCGCCAAGACCGTCGTCATCGCGACCGGGATGAACTGGCCCGATGCGCTTGGCGGAACCGCGCTTGCCGGAGCGCTCGATGCACCGGTTCTACTCACCGACACGAACACGCTCCCGCAGCCCGTCCTCACTGAGATCGAGCGCCTCGGTGCCGAGAAAGCCATCATCTTGGGTGGCACGAGTGCGGTGGGTGCTGCAGTCGAGTCAGCCCTCGAGACCGCACTCGGTGGCGCCGCCAACGTCGATCGCATCGCAGGCAACGACCGCTACGCGACAGCGAACCGGATCGCGCGCGAGGTGATCGACCTCCTCGGCACCGAGTACGACGGCACGGCGTTCGTTGCGACCGGCGGCAACTTCCCCGATGCGCTCGCCGCAGCTCCGCTCGCCGCAGCGAACGGGTGGCCGCTCTACCTCGCGAATCCTGCCAGTGGCATCTCGCCGGCAACCGCCACCGCGATGGCGGGCGTCGAGCGCGTGCTCATCCTCGGCGGAACGGGCGCGGTGAGCGCGCAGACACAGACCGCGCTCAACGCGACTTTCGGCGCCGCGAACGTCGACCGCCTCTCGGGCGCCGACCGCTATGCGACGGCGGTGGCTGTAGCGAACCACGCCGTCACTGAGGCGGGGCACACGTGGGACCGCGTCGGAATCGCCACGGGCGCCGCGTTCCCCGACGCGCTCGCCGGCGGCGTGCTGCAGGGCAAGGTGGGCTCGGTCATGCTCCTCACGACGCCTACGACCCTCAACACCCACGCTCAGGCGGCACTCGGCGCCAACAAGGACGCGATCGACACCGTCACGTTCTTTGGTGGTGATGGCGCGGTCAGCCAGGCGGTGCGTGCAGCGGTGCAGAGCGCGGTGCAGTAGAATCGCATACGAGGGGGTGATGCGATGCTCGCCGGAACCGTGTTCGGGCCGTACATGATCCACGTGGTGGTGTTCTTCGAACTCGCCGGCGTGGCCGTCATCGTCGTGGGCTTCCTGCTCGCGCTCTGGCGTGCGGGCAAGCGGCTCAAGCTCGACGGGCATGCGTTCGAGATCTTGCGCGCGACGTTCGGGCGCTCCATCCTCCTCGGCCTGGAGATACTCATCGCGGCCGACCTCGTGCGCACGCTCGCCATCGAGCTGACGCTCCACAACCTCGCGATCCTCGGCGCGCTGATCGCGATCCGCACCGTGCTCGCGATCTCGCTCGAAGTCGAGATCGAGGGCGTGTGGCCGTGGCGGCGCGGCTGAGGCCTTCGGCTGGGGCTCACGTCTGAGGCCCTCGGCTGGAGGCCGCGCTTGAGACCGCGCCTGAGACCCTCGGTGGTCCGCACACCGGGAACGACCGTGTAGAATACGGAAGCACGTCGCGAAACGACCCCGATCTCCGAGGAGCGATCCGCCACATGCCTGACATGCCTGACACCACCACGTCCCCCGACATGTTCGCCGCGGCCTGCAAGCTCATCCCCGGCGGCGTCAACTCTCCGGTCCGCGCGTATAAGAGCGTGGGCATCGAACCGCGCTTCGTCGACCGCGCGAAAGGTTCTCGCATCTGGGACATCGAGGGGCGCGAGTACGTCGATTTCGTCGCCTCGTGGGGGCCGATGATTCTCGGTCACGCGCCGGAGGCGGTCCTCGACGCGGTGCGCGAGCAGCTCGAGCGGGGCACGAGCTACGGCGCGCCCACGTGCGCCGAGGTCGCCCTGGCCGAGGAGATCGTGCGCGTGGTGCCCGGCATCGAGCAGGTCCGC
>SLCP01000070.1 GCA_007125735.1 Coriobacteriia bacterium
CGTCCACTTCCACGCTTCCGTCTGAGACAATACATCGTGACGAATCGTCCTGAACGAACCTGACCGGAGGTTGGCCGTCTGTGCCCCAGGCCACCGCACATCCCGATGTAGATGCGCCCGGCCGCGCCGAGCGAGTCCCCGAGCGGACCGCGTTTCGCGCTCTGATTCTCGCTGCTTTGCTGATCCTTGCGGCCGCGCTCGCTCTCGCCCTCTTGCCGCGGGGGTGTGCGGAGCTGCGTGGCATCGAAGACCCGCTGCCGGGCGCGCCGGCGTTCCTCGGCGACCTCGAGCGCCAGCCACGTCAGCTGCTGCCCTCGAGCGTGACCATGTTCGAGACGCTCACGCACCAGGAGGTGCCCGGCACACCGCATGCGGCGGAGGCCGTCTACCTCACGTACGACATGACCGTGCAGGCTCATCGGCCCACCACCTCCTACGCACGGGTCGAGGCGTTCCCGAGCCGGCAGGATGCCGAGGCGCGCGTCACCGAGATCATGGCGGACTACCCGGTCGAACAGCAGCGCACCCTTCTCGGAACGGCCACGCCCGCCACCGTCGGCTACTCGGCCGACGAGGGTACGTGGATCGCCGCGTGGACGAGCGGACAGTTCGCGATCTACCTCAAGGTGTTCTTCGACGGTCCGCTCCCCGAGGACAAGGGCACGGTCCTGAGCGACCAAGGCATGCACCTCTCGCGCGCCGTCGACCTCTACCAGCGAACCGGCACGCAGGGCGTGGGTGCGCTGGAGATATTGCAGAGAGAGGGCGACGTGTTCGTGCCCGACCCTGAAGCTGAGCTCGGCGCACTCGGGGAGATCGAAGAGTGATGACCTCCCGCGCGACACGCGATGGCGTTTCCGCCGATGAGATCAAGCGTGCCCGGGAGGTTGCGGTGCGCCGCAGGGTCCTCGCCGAGAGGATCTGGTACGGAGTGCTCGTCGTGTTCGCTGTCGCCCTGGTGGCCGGGGGCGGCATCGTCGCGTGGAGCGCGTATCCGGGCTCCTGCACGACGTGCCACGGCGAGACCGCGCTGTCGGCCGGGCGCACCGCTCACGCCGGCCTATCGTGCGAAGACTGCCATGCACTTCCCACGGCCGTGGGCCTGCTCGAGAGCCGTCTCGCCGTCATCGATATGGTCGCGGCCACCATCGTTCCGCGTCGCACCCCGGTCGAGAGCAACGTGGAGTCGCGTCAGTGTCTCGTCTGCCACGAGGGCGGCATGACGGTCACGACCGCGAGTGACGGCTTGAGGATGAACCACCGTGCACCCGTCGACGCGGGCTGGGAGTGCCGTAGCTGCCATCCGGGGACCGGTCACGAGGTCGCTGCCACTCTCGGCGGCTACACGATGGATATGTGCTTGAGTTGCCACAGCGTCAACCCCGAGAACCTCGCTACGTGCGACGTATGCCACGTCGAGGGAGCGCGGCCCGAGACCCGCGAACAGGCGTCGCCGTGGCGGATCACGCACGGCGCGAACTGGGAGAGCACCCATGGGATGGGTGATGTCGCCACGTGCGGCGGCTGTCACGCGCCGTCGTATTGCGGGCGGTGCCACGGAGCCAACGTGCCCCATCCACCCAACTACCTGCCCATTCACGGCCGAGACACCCTCTCTCGCGACGACGGCGCTGCGCAGTGCCTCGGATGCCACCGGTCCGACTCATGCGACGGTTGTCACGGGATCGAGATGCCGCACCCTGTTGAGTTCGCGCGCGAGCACGCCACGGAGATGCGCGCGGATGCCGAGATCGAGGCGGTGTGCGCCCGGTGCCACACGGAGGAGTCCTGTGTGGCCTGCCACGTCCGCCACACCCATCCCGGCCTCACCCCCGAGACCATCGAGGCGCTCCGGGCGCGTCCGTGGACGGGGAGGTGACGTAGGGCGATGCAGCTCCTCCTGAACGAACTGGTGGTACGGCTCCGCGAGGGGATCACCGACGCGGAGGTCGTCATCGTGGTGGCGCTCGCCGTCGTAGCGGTGGTGGCCCTCATCGTGGGCGCGGCCGTCTTCATCCTGAGGATGTACACGCCCCGCGGCAGGGTCCGGCTCCTCCTCGAGAGCCGTCAGCCGGCCAAGGCCCGCAATCCGTGGCCTGCGCGCATCGTGATGTTGCTGGTGGCGGCACTCGTCGTCGTCGGGACCACCGTGTGGGCCGAATCGCCCGAGACGTGCGTCAGCTGCCATGCCGAGGAGGTCTACACGGAAGCTCTTGCCGAGACGCCGCACGCGTCGGTGCGATGCATGTCGTGTCACCGCTCCACCGGCGCGACCGCCCGTATCGACGACGGCGTCCGCTACAGCTGGTGGCTGTGGGCGTACTACACCATCGGCACGCGCGTCGAACCTGGCGACGGGGCCCACGTCGACCCTCGGCGATGCCGGTCGTGCCACGGTGCGGTTGCCGAGGGAGTGCTCGAATCGGCGAGTATACGGGTGCAACACAGCGACTTTCTCGATGAGGGCATGCAGTGCCTGCTGTGCCATGGAGACGTCGCACATGCCGGCGTTCGTGGCGTGCGCACCCAGCCGGTGATGAACCAGTGCCTGCGCTGCCACAACGATGAGGACGCCTCGGCGGCGTGCGAAACATGCCACATCCAGGACCTCGGGATACGTGCGGTCGAGGCGCGGGGCGGGCGGATGGCTACCGTGGGCATCCGCGACACCGGCAACTGCTACCGGTGCCACGATCCGCAGCCGTGCACGAGTTGTCACGGAGCCATCATGCCGCACCCGCAGGGATGGAATCCCGTCCCGCCTCCGGACTATCGTGAGCGGCGCTGGTTGCCCGGACAGGGTGTCGGCACGGGGATCGACCCCGGCCTCCACGCACGCGAGGGTTTCGCGGACCGCGAGGCGTGCTGGCGCTGCCACCACGACGAGGGCCGCATCTTCCAGCCGCCCACGAGTTGCGTGTGCCATCCCGTGTTCGGCGACGTTCACGGCGGCCAAGCATGGGTGCGCGAGCACGGGCTCCAGGCTACCGGACAGAAGACCGGAACACTCGCCGACTGTCAGCCGTGTCACGGGCGGGCCGAGGAGTTCTGCGGCTACTGCCACCCGTCAGACTACGCCGCACGCTACGCCCCGCGCGAGGGTCCAGACAACTACATACCCTCGCAGCCTCGCACGCCCGTGGAAGACGTGCTTCGCTAGCGCAGCACCTCGGGGCTCGCGATGATGCGGACAACAAGGAACCGGTCGTCCTCGAGCATGAGCACGAGCTCGGCCGAGCGCTCCGCTCCGGCAGGCTCCGTGCGGGTGCCGTCGGCTTCGATGTAGTAGGAGCCGTCGATGAAGCGCACCGTCGCGGTGATGCGGTCGGCACTCGGTGTCATCGACGTGACGTCGAAGAAGGTCACGTCGTAGGAGCGCACGCGCGAGCGTCCCTCGGCCTCGTACTCCTCGTAGAGGGTCACGAAGCCATCGACGAGATCCGTCGCACAGACAGAGCGCATCGCATCGGTGTCGTTGGCCTCGAACGCCGCCCACGCGGTGCGGGCGACATCGAGCGCCTCGCGACGCACCTGTCCGCGCTCCTGAGGCGTGAGCGATTCTTCCTCGGCAGGCTGCTGGTCGCGGACGACTTGCGACTCGACCGTCCCGCGAGCGCAGCCGCCGAGGCCGACCACGGTCGTCGCAAGTAATGCTCCCGCGCACCCGAGGGCCACAGCCCGCAGCACGCCGGAGCGCTCCGGCCCCCGAGCGGTTCCGGCCGCCCTCATCGGGCTATCTCTATCGAATCGACGGACACTTTGGGTACGCGCGGGCCCACGAAGGTGCCGGCGTCGACGTCGTACCATTTGCGCTGGCCTGCTCCGACATCGTTCACCGTGAGCACGACGGTCTCCTGGCGGCTGCCATCGGCGTCCCTGAGTTCGATCGTGAGTTCCGCTGTGAGCACGTCACGGTCGCCGTAGTTGTCGACGTATCCGGCGACGCGCGCATTGCCGTAGTCATCACGGTAGGGAGGCTGCGAGTAGGCGAGCACCCGCTCGCCGATCTCGGCCGGGTCGGTGATGACTTCGCCGGAGCGCACCTGCGGGACGGGCGACGGCCCGAATCCGACGAAGTAGACCACGGCACCGGCAAGTACCACGATGGCGACGCCGAGAAGTATGTAGATACTGCGCATTACGGAACTCTCCTTCGGGCCAGACGACGTGCAATCAGTATACTGGCACACGATATGCAAGACGTATGCCTGCATGAATAATACATACTAAGGTTCATGGCGAAACCATTCGCACCGTGCGGGGCCTGTTCTCGATAGGCTCTTCGCACGGACGGAACGAGGAGTGATCCGCTTGTCCCCACGCACACTGTCCGTCTTGCGCGCGCTTGTCGTCGTAGCGATCGTCGGCATCGTAGTGATGGCCGGTTCGCTCGTGCAGTTCCTTCTTTCGGGCGGTCCCGCCGACACGCCTCGCACATCTGCCGAGCGTGCCATCCTCTCGGCCGAGGAGGCCGTGCGCGCCAACCCCGACGACCCGGTGGCTCGCGTGCGGCTCGCTGCAGCCTATCTCGAGCAGGGGAGCGCGGGTCAAGCGATCGAGCAGGGGCAGATCGCGCTTCGCATCGAGCCGGAGGATCCCTCGGCGTACTTCGTTCTTGGCGCCGCGTACGCAGCACAGGGCGAGCGCGACCTCGCGATCCAGCACCTTACCACGGCTTCCCAGACCGAGGGCCAGTTCGCGCCGTTCTACCAGGAGGTCCTCATCGTGCTCGCACGCGTGCAGGAGGAGAACGGCGATCGCGACACCGCGCTCGAGTCCCTCGAGGCGGCGCTTGCGTACGGACCTGAGAACGCATCGCTCCTCGTCGAGCGCGCGCAGATGCTCGAGCGTGCCGAGCTCTGGTACGAGTCGGCCTACGACTATGCGTGGGCGGTGCAGTACGTGCCCACCTACGAGGAGGCCCTCGAAGGCCTCGCCAGGCTCGAGCGCGATCATCCTGAGGAGTACCAGGAGGCCGTCGACCTTGTCGAGCAACAGGTGGTCGGCCACATCCGACCCCCGGGCTCCGAGTAGCGACCGGGCGACCGTCTTCCCTACGACCGTATCTCTCTCCGAGGAGGAACCGTGGCTTCATCCGGAAACAACGCGGTGTCAGGCGAGCAGCTCGCGGCGCGGCGTAACATCGTCGCGACGGTGGTCGTGCTCGTCATCTTGCTGCTGCTCTTCGCAGCACTCGCGATCGTCAACTACATCGTGCGCCAGCCCGCGGCGTTCGTGGGCGAGGGCGAGGGCGACCGCCATTTCCTCTTCGCCATCTACGGCTTCGAGGGTGACTTGCTGCGCCGTCCGTCCAACGTCGCCGTCGACGGGCAGGGCAACATCTACGTGGCCGACACGGGCAAGCGCCGCATCGTCGTGTTCGACCGCAACGGCACGTTCAACGGCGTCTACGGGAACCCTGGCCGAGGAGAGACCGACCTATGGAACCCGATCGACGTCGCCGTCGCTCCCGACGGCCGCACCTACGTCATCGACAAGTCGCAGAACAAGATGGTCATCTTCGACGTGACCCGCACGCCGGAGCGCGCGGTGTTCTTCCCCGATGAGGCCCCCCTGAGCGTCGCGATCAACGGTGACGACCTCATCGTGACGACCGAGAGCGGCGTGCTCATCGGCACGCTCGACGCCGAGCCGCGCACCGCATATGTCGCCCGCGGCAAGAACCCCGGCGAGTTCGACCGGCCCGCGGGCGTGGCGGTGGGCGCCGACGGCACGCTCTACATCGCCGACTCGCTCAACTACCGCGTCCAGGCGATCGGCACCGACGGCCAGGTCCGCTGGACGTACGGCGAGCCCATACCTGCCGACCAGGCGATCCGTTTCGATGACGAGAGCCGCCTGTTCGGCCTGCCGGCGAGCATCGCGGTGGACGACGCCGGCTTCGTCTACGTCGTCGACGGCCTCAACGCCGAGGTCGTCGTCCTCGACCAGGAGACCGGCCAGTTCGTCGAGATGATCGGCGACGTGGGCCACCAGGACGGCGCGTTCTACTTCCCCGACGGCATCGCCTACGCCGATGGCCGTCTCGTGATCGCAGACAAGTTCAACGACCGCATCCAAGTGTTCCGAACGCCTGCCGCAGCGCCGCTCGCGCGGATCCTGCCGCTCGCGCCGTGGCTCCTCGTGCCGCTCGCGCTCCTCGCGCTCATCCCGCTGCTGCGCCGCCGCCAGGTGAGCGTCGTCGCGCCCTCCTTCGCCGAGGTGCTCGTCGCCGACAACGAGCGCGTCCCGCAGGTCGCGCGTGCGCTCAAGCGCGTGACCGCCGCCCCGGCGCTCGTCGAGCGCTACGGCGAGACGGTGCCCAAGCTCAAGTGGACCGCCGTCGAGCCGGACGCCGACCGCGCGGCCGCGCTCGCAGACGAGCACGCGCTCGCGCCCGAGGTGGCCGAGGCGCTCGACATCGCCCTCCACGCCAAGGGCAGGATCACGCTGCTCACGAACGACGTGGTGCTCGGCGAGGTGGCCGCCGGCTACGAGCTCACCGCCGTCACCTACGACGAGCTTCTCGAGAGCTTGCACGTCGAGCCGGCCGACGCGGCGGCAGACGAGCCGCTCGAGATCGACGCCCCGCCGGCGGCCGACACCGACGATGCCGAGGACGGTGAGGGCCGATGACGCGCACTCGGCGCTCCCGCCTCGTGCTCGCAGCGCTTGCCGCCGCCCTGCTGCTGTCCGCGACCGCGCTCGCGGGCTGCGGCGGGGTGGGCTCGCGCGACCTGCCGCCCCCCTCGGAGATGCCCGACGAGACGGTGCGCGTGTCCGTCTTCTTCTCGACGGGCCGCTCGCTCCTCGAGGAGCGCCGCGTCGTGGATGCGACCGACGTCTACTCTTCGACTCTCGACGCGCTGCTCGCCGGTGACGCCGAGACGCCCGATGTCGCGATCGTCCAGCCGAGGGCCGCGTACCGCTCGGTGACGCTCGCCGACGGCGTCATCACCATCGACTGGGACCGCGAGATCCTCGACTTCGACGCCGATCCCGAGGAGTACCGGCTCGCGTGGGCCGCGTTCATCATGACGTTCGGCCAGTTCCCTGAGGTCGAACAGGTCGCGTTCACGGTCGAGGGCATGGACGCAGGCGAGATCGACGGCCGCGACATCGCCGAGTTCTGGGGCGAGGTCACCTTCGCCAACCAGCCGTGGGACGTCCAGCGTCCGCCCGAGTACGACGATACCGAGGAGATCGGCGGGGACCCTGACGCGCCCGGTGTCGTGGACGACGCCATCGGGGACGCAGAATCAGACGAGGTAGGGGAGTAGGCTTCAGGCGACAATCAGGAACGTTAGCCACCCTCCCGTTTCGTGAAGAAGCATCTCTTAATATTATCGTTCATTATTTCACAAGTATGGTAAACTCCTGGTAGAGACAGGTGCGATCCTGTTTCAGTCTAGGCCGGGGGTTCGACCACCATGGGCGCGAAGGATGTACACGCGAAGGGTCCACTGCCCGTTCTTTCGACTACCCTCGCACGTGCGATAGCCCTCGCATTCGCCGCGATTGCCCTCGCCCTGGCTTTCGCCGCACCCGCACTCGCGCTCGAGCTCGAGCCGTCGGTGATCGCGCCGGACGGCGCGTCGCTCTTCACCTACGCCGACGCCTACGACACCGACGCCAAGTACGAGGGCGGCTACGTCCGCTACAACGACCCCACCGGCACCCGCTACGCGTCCGACGGCGCCGCGTACGTCGCTCCCTCCGCCGTCAACGGTTGGGTCGATCAATCGGACTACGTTGGCCGAGGACCCCACGGCGGCTACGACACCACCACGAACAAGTGCAAGGTGTGCCACGCGACCCACCGCGC
>SLCP01000185.1 GCA_007125735.1 Coriobacteriia bacterium
GGCGCCGTACGCCGACATGAAGCCCTCGTCTTCCGTGGTCTGGTAGTACGTCCATACGTTGTAGGCGATGGCAAGGTTGACGTGGCGCTGGAGGTGGGAGTTGTCAGGCTTCCACTCACCGGAGAGCGGGTTGAGGTGATACGTCTGGGTCTCCTCGGCCCCGTTGCTCCCGCTCTGCCACGGGTAGAGCGCTCCTTCGTGTCCTTCCGCGTAGGCGAGGTAGCGCGCCTCGGGCAGACGGCGGTAGCGGTAGAGCAGCGATGCGCGCGTGAGTTGTGGCAGGCGGAAGTTGACGAGCGGCAGGATGAAGACCTCGTCCCAGAAGATGTGTCCGCGGTACGCCTCACCGTGCAGCCCGCGCGCGGGCACGCCCACATCCATATCGATGACGTTGGGCGACCACGTCTGCAGGAGGTGGAAGATGTGCAAGTTGAGGACCATGCTCACCCGCTCGCCGTCGCCCACATCGATGTAGACGCCGAAGCGGCGCCACAGCTGGTCCCACGCGAGCACGTGGAGCGAGAGCAGGTCGGGGAAGTCGCGGCACCGCTCCAGATGCGTGATCACCTCGTGCAACGGTTCGGCGATGGCGTTGTCCCTCGAACCGAAGACGGCCGCGATCTTCTCGACGGATACCGAGTCTCCCTCAGCGGCCTCGACCGCAAACGTCGTTTCGACGTGCCCGCTCGAGATCGTATGCGCGAAGTCGGCATCGCGACGCTCCTCGTTCACGAGGACTCGCAGCCGGGCGCCGACGGCTGTGCGCAGGTGGGACTGGTTCGTCTCGACCACGACCCACGCGAGCGCACCGTCCGCGCCCTCAGCGCGCGGCTCGAGGTGGACGCTGTCGAGCTCGAGGTAGCGGTCGACACCCGTGTTGGTGACCGTCCCGTCGATCGCCGAGCGGAACTCGATCGTCCCCTCCCAGTCCTCAGGCCTCACCGTGCACTCGAGTCCTCCGAGGTGGTGGTTGACCATGTGCACGAACCGGCGCTGGCCGATCGCGGTGGTGCGTCCCTGCCGATCGCGCACGAGCATGTGCCGGCGCAACACGCCCACCTTGAGTTCGAGCTCTTGCGTGTACTCGAGCAGCTCGTAGGCGCCTGAATCGAGATCGAACCACTCGCCGTCTACCGGACGGAACGTGAACGGGAGCCAGTTGGGCATGTTGACCATGGATTCGTTGGACACGCTGCGCCCGTCGAGCTCGGTATCGAGCCGGTTGAAGTAACCAGCGAGGTAATTGCCCGGGTAGTGGTGATCTCCGGCCGAGGACTCCGGAGCAGCGCCCCGGACCGCCATGTAGCCGTTGCCGACCGTGCAGAGCGCCTCGCGCAGGCGCTCCTCGGCCGGATCGTAGTCGTCGTACGTCAGCGCCCACACGCTCATGCGGCACCTCCCGCCAGTTCCGCGAGGCGGCCGAGCACCTCGCCCACCTCGTCGGTGTCTGAGACGCGGTACGCGGCGAGCGTGGTCCGCTCGACCTCGCCGGCGACCACGATGGCGAGACCGCGTCCGTGCACGACCGCGAAGGCGTCCTCGTCGGTCAGGTCGTCGCCGATGTAGACGGGCACGACGTCGTCGCCGCTCATGCCCACCGCCTCGAGCAGCCACTCGAGCGCCCGGCCCTTGTCCCAGTCGATGTCGGGCCGCAGCTCGAAGACCTTCTTGCCGCC
Source organism: Coriobacteriia bacterium (assembly GCA_007125735.1). Classification (GTDB taxonomy): domain Bacteria; phylum Actinomycetota; class Coriobacteriia; order Anaerosomatales; family SLCP01; genus SLCP01. The sequence continues at coordinate 1,677 of SLCP01000185.1, forward strand.
GGTCTTGCGCAGGAGCGGCTCGGCAGCGAGCACGTCATCGACGGCGCTCTCCACGAACGGCGCGTCGACCGGTGCGACCTGGCGGTAGTGCACCGCCACCGCGTACTTCTTGCGCTCGATGCGCGCGCCCTGGATGGGTGCGACCGCGTCGGTGATGGCGCGCTCCGCTTCGGCAAGCGGGCCCAAGAAGCGCTCGAAGTCGCCTTCACGCGCGTGCGAAAGCTCTACGCCCTCAGGCGTGACGACATCGAAACCGTGGCTGCCGAGGTAGATCACCTCATCGACCGCCACCTGCTCGATGACGAAGGCGACGTCGCGTCCGCTCACCACCGAGACGAGACACCGCGACGCAAGGTCGCGGATACGATCGCGCATCGGCTCGTCGAGCACTGCGTCTTCTGGATGCTCGACGATGGGCGTGAGCGTGCCGTCGTAGTCGAGGAATACCGCGAGATTCCTGCCCGCGATGTGCGTCTCGATGGCAGACCACTCCTCGAGTGCCGAGGGCAGCTCGGCCATCGGGACTGCACTCGCGGGGTCGGCCGGCGGCGGCGCAGCGGCCGGCGTGACCGGTGCTGCTCCTCCTGACGCGGTGTCATCCGCGCCCACGGCCACCTCGGCCATGTCGTGCACGACGACGTGTGCGCCGTTGGCGATCAGCCGCTCGGGGTCACCGGTGTGGTCGACGCCGATCACGAGCGCGAATCCACCTGCGGCGCCGGCGGCCACCCCCGCCTCGGCATCCTCGACGACCGCAGCGCGCGCAGGATCGACCCCGAGCCGGCGAGCGGCCTCGAGGAAGACGGCAGCGTCCGGCTTGCCCGGCAGCCCCATCTCGTCGGCGACCGTACCATCGACCTGGGCGTCGAAGAGCTCGGTCACGCCGGCCGAGTCGAGCACGTGGCCGGCGTTGCGCGACGCGGAGATGATCGAGGTCGCCACACCCGCCGCGCGCAGTTCGTGCAGGAGCCGCACCGCCTCCGGGAACGCGACGGCGCCGTGCTCCTCGAGGGCTTCGAGGAAGTAATCGTTCTTCTTTCGCCCGAGCCCGTGCACGGTCTCGGCGTCGGGCGGGTCGTCCGGCGATCCTTCCGGGAACTCGATGCCACGCGACGCGAGGAACGTCCTCACGCCATCAGCGCGGCTGATGCCGTCGACGTAGGTGAGATAGTCCTCCACCGGGTCGAAGGACACGAACCGGTCTCCCGTACGCCACGCGTGCTGCTTGAGCACGTCGTCGAAGAGGATCTTCCAGGCTTCTGCGTGTAATCCGGCCGTGTCGGTGATAACGCCGTCCATGTCGAAGATGACCGCATCGAATACGCCCGGGTCGATGCGCACCGTCGGTGTCGCTTGCATCGGCGGCTCCTTCATCTCATCGCCTGTTCCGTCCTGGTGCTATCAGGCTTCTACCCGAACTGCCCTCGCGCACACCCCGCTCCTAGGTCAGGCCGAGCAGGCGCGACGCGTAGAAGAAGTAGATGAGCAGGCCCGCTGCGTCGGCGATCGACGTGATGAGTGGGCTCGACGCGACCGCCGGGTCCCTGCCGTACTTCGTGAAGAGGAACGGTAGCGACATGCCGATGAGATTCGACACGATCACGATGGTCGCCATCGAGAGCGCGACGATGAATCCGATCGTGGGGTCGGGACCAGCCCTGAACAGGCCGAGGAAGAAGCTGCCCGCTGCGAGGGTGAGACCGAGCAGTGCGCCGATACCGAGTTCCTTCAGGAACGTGCTTCCCCACTGCCCGAGGGTCACGTCGTCGGTGACGAGTGCGCGCACCATGAGCATCGCCGACTGCGAGCCCGTGTTGCCTCCGGTGGCGATGAGGAGTGGGATGAAGAACGCGAGCGAGATGACTTGCGCGAGCATCTCTTCGTACGCGGCGATGATGCCCGAGGACAAGAGGTTGACCAGTAGGAGGATCGCGAGCCACCCGATCCGCTTGCGATACAGGTCGAACACGTTGAGGTGCCGATAGCTCTGGCGCAGCGGAGCGACCGACGCGGTGCGGTGGATGTCCTCGGTGACCTCTTCTTCCAATACGTCGAACACGTCGTCTGCGGTCACGATACCGATAAGCACACCGGCCGAGTCGACCACCGGCAGCACGGCGGTGTCGTGCCGCTGCATCTCTCGCACCGCTTCTTCCTGGTCCTCGAAGGCGGACGCGGTCGCGTGCACCGGCTCCATGATGTCGGACACGAGTTGCTCGGGTTCGGCGAGGATGAGGCGGCGCAGCTCGCAGTACGCCTCGAGTCGCCAGTTGCGATCGGTCACGTAGAGGATGTCGATCGTCTCGGAGTCCCGTCCTCGCTCGCGCACGTGTTGGAGCGCGTGGGCGACGGTCCACGTCGGCCTGATAGCGACGTAGTCGGTGGTGGCGAGACGCCCCACACTCTCTTCCGGGTAGCCGAGGAACCGGCGGGCCTCAGCGAGGTCCTCGACGTCGAGCAGATTGAGGAGCTTCTGAGTGATCTCGCCCGGGAGCTCCTCGAAGAGCTCGGTGCGGTCGTCCGGGGCCATCGCGGCGAGCAGCAGACGTGTCTCGCGGTCGGTCAGCCCGCCGAGGATGGTGTCTTGATCGGGGCCGTCGAGGTAGGAGAAGACCTCTTCGGACAGATCGCGGGGGAGCAAGCGAAACACGAGCAGCCGCTCGGGCATCTCGACGCTGAGGAGCAGGTCGGCGACTTCCGGAACGGGAAGCTCGGCGAGGACCCGGCGTACGGCCAGCCAGTCGCGAGAGTCGATGAGACCGCGAATCTCTTCCCGCGTCTCCTCGATGCTGACCGTCTCGGTTTGCACGCCTGACGTACCCCTCCGCTCGCGTACGTGCCGCTCTTTTCGTGTCGTCTGAACCTTACTCTTCTCCTGCCTCGTGTGCGAGCAGCACCGCCTCGGCCACCTGTTTCAGCGTGATCCGCCGGTCCATCGCAAGGCGCTGCATGCGGCCGAACGCCTGGGGCTCGCTCATACCCTGGGCCATCAGGACCCCCTTGGCGCGGTCGAGCAGCGTGCGGGTCTCGAGTCGCTCCTCGAGGTCGGTGACCTCCTCGGCCAGGCGTGTCGCCTCGGAGAAGCGCGCAGCGGCGACCTCCATGGCCGGGATGATGTCGGACTTGGAGAACGGCTTGACGAGGTAGCCCATCGCCCCTGCCGCACAGGCGCGCTCGACGTAGTCCGATTGGGAGAACGCCGTCACCATGACCACGGGGGCGATGCGCTCGCCACCGATCACACAGGCGGCGTCGAGGCCGCTCACGACCGGCATCTCGATATCCATGAAGACGATGTCGGGGCCGAGCTCGCGCGCGAGTTCGATCGCTGCCTTGCCGTCGCTCGCCTCGCCTACCACCTCGTGACCCTCTTCTGCGAGCATCTCCCGCAGATCCATCCGGATGAGCGCCTCGTCCTCGGCTATGAGTACGCGCACCGTCTCACTCCTCCCCTGCATCGCCGGCCGGATCGGCCATCGGGATGCGCACGGTGACCGTGGTGCCGCGCGTGCCGCCGAAACCGAGCGTTCCTTTGAGGTCGTCGGCGACGATGGTGCGCACGATCGCCAGACCGAGGTTGCCGGCGGCCCCTGGATCGAAATCGGCAGGCACCCCGCGGCCGTCGTCGCGCACGGTGAGCATGAGTTCGCCGGGGAAGCGCCGGAGCGTGACCACGATCTCTCCGTGCTCGGCGCCGGCAAGACCGTGCTCGATGGCGTTGTGGACGAGCTCGGCGATGACGAGTGCGAGCGAGGTCGCCACCTGATCGGGTACCTCGCCTGCCGAGCCCTCGACCGCGACTGAGATGTCCTGATCGGGGCCGAGGAGCCCGCGGCTCACCAGGTCGACCACCGTCCGTGCGGCGGCGGTGAAGTCCACCTTCTCGCTGGTCGAGGAGGAGAGCATGTCGTGGACGACCGCCATCGATGAGACGCGCTCGACCGCCTCGGCGAGCGCGCTCTTGGCCTCGTCGCTACTCGTGCGCCGCGCCTGTATGCGCAGCAGACTTGCGATCGTCTGAAGGTTGTTCTTGACGCGATGGTGCACCTCGCGGATCGTCGCTTCCTTGACCTTGAGCTCTTGCTCCTTGCGACGAGCGTCGGTGCGGTCCTCGACGAACGCCAGCGCGCCGTGCTGGAAACGGATCGCCCGGTAGCCGAGGAATCGCCCGGCCGCTTCGATCTCGCGGGCGATCGCGCGACCCGCCCGCTCCTGGAGCACCGGGCCGAGCACACCGCTCCCGCCCGGAAGCCGCGTCGCGACCGTGTCGGTCACCCGCTCGTCCACGCCGGCGAGCCGCATGATGTTCACCGCGTTGGGGCTGGCGTAGGCGACCCGACCCTCGTCGTCGAGGCGCAACACGCCGTCACCTGCGCGGCGAGTGGTAGCGAACGGCTCGCCCGCGGTCGTGAGCAGCGGCGTGCGTGTCAGTACTGCGAGGAGGTCCTCGGCGGCCTGCATGAACTGCGTCTCCATGGTCCCCGGAGCCTCGAGGACCTGGAGTGCGATGTCGCGCACGAGCACGGCGCACGGCGTCTCGCCGCCGGTGCCGATCGGGTAGGCATGCGTCACGTATGAGATACCGCGCGTGATGCGACGGCGTACCCCCTTGACGATGTGGGCGCCCACGAGCGCTTCGAAGGCTTCCGGTTCACCCTCCTCGGACAGCACGTCACCCGTGCGGGTAGCGGCGGCCGTGGTGGCGGCGGTCATCGGCCGCGCGTCGGCCACGACCTCGAGGGCACCAGAATCCGTTGGCACCGCGATGGCCACGTCGGCGTATCCGAGGTCTGCGAGCATCTGAAGATTGGCGGCTACGTTGGCTACATGAGCACTCATCGCGTCCGCGCAGGTCCCGTCATGTGTGGTCGTATCAGCCATGCTACGAAGTATAGCGGCACGGCCGGGCTCGCACAGGGTGGTCTGCCACAGGGAATACACCCCGTGGGAGGTGCCATCGTGTCCGCTGCTGCGATCGACCGTGTACCGGACGAGCCGGCTCACACCGCGCGCACTGCGCGTGCTCCAAGCGTTCGACGCGAGCTGAGCACACTCACGGTGGAGGAGTTCGGTCTCGGCGATCCGCGCATCCGCGAGTTCGCGATGATCCCCTGGACGCTCTACCGCGGCGACGCGAACTGGACGCCCCCGCTCAACGGCGACCTCCTCGGCAACCGCGTCCTCGGCCTGAAAGGACTGCTCACCGCCGAGCACCCGTACCACCAGCACGCTGAGGTCACGCACTTCCTCGCACGCCGAGGAGACCGGGCGGTCGGACGCGTCTCCGCTGCCGTCAACCGTCGCTTCAACGAGTACCGTACTGACTACGCGGGGGTGGGGTTCTTCGGCTTCTTCGAGGTCGAGGAGGACTATGAGGCCGCCGCAGCGCTCCTCGACGCGGCGCGCGAGTGGCTTGCGGCGCGCAGGATGAGTGTGATGCGCGGGCCGGGCCAGTACTCCACCGCCACGCACGAGCGACAGGGTGTGCTCGTCGACGGCTTCGACACGCCGCCGACCGTCGAGTGCACGCACAACCCGCCCTACTACGCGGAGTACCTCGAACGTTGGGGGCTCGCGAAGGGGACGGACTACCACGCCTACCTCATCGATATCGACCGGGTGCCGGCCGAACGTCTCTCACGCGTGGCCGAGGCGGTCAGGAAGCGGAGCAGTATCGACGTGCGACCGGTCGACATACGGGACTTCCGGGCGGAGATCGGGCGGGTGATCGAGATCTTCAACCAGGCGTGGACCGAGAACTGGGGGTTCTTGCCGCTCACGCCCGGGGAGGCCGAGTCGATCGCGGACTCGCTGCGCCCGATCATCGATCCGGGCCTCGTTCACTTCGCCTCGATCGACGGGGAGATAGTGGCGACGATAGGGGCGTTCCCGGATCCGAACTGGGCGCTCAAGCCGCGCTGGAACGGACTCGGGGACTCGGACCTCGTGCGCGCAGCGCGCCTCCTGCACGTGCGCCGACACATCCCGCGGGTGCGCCTGATGTTCTTTGGGATCGTGCCCGGACACCGGAAGAAGGGCATCGACGCGCTGCTGTTCGATGCGACGTACCGCCACGCGGTCGCGCGCGGCTACCAGACGATCGAGGCGTCGATGCTGCTCGAGGAGAACGA
>SLCP01000053.1 GCA_007125735.1 Coriobacteriia bacterium
GGTTGCACGGTCGGTTCCTCCTGTCGGTGGTGCTGTTCGGGCAGTACACTACGCTGGAGTGCTATATCACTGGAGTAGTATAGCAGGCGCAGCGGCCCGGTCAAGCGCCGGTCAAGCGCCCCCTCCCCTTACCGCTCGCTGATCGCCGAGGCCCCGAACAACTCGATGAGCTCGGCGTGCAGGCCGGAGGAGGCGGCGTCGACGCCGGAGGGCATCTTGAACGTCTTGACCGCCCCGTTGCAGCGCACTTCCAGGAGCAACGCGTCCCTGCCGGGATACGTCTCCACGATGCGCCGCAGCCGGTCCGCCCGCCCGTTGTGCAGCACCCCCTCATCGGCCTCGACCACGACCGTGCCGGGCGCGCGCGCGAACTCCCGCCCGTCGAACGGCTGGACCTCCTGCACGATGAGCTTCACGCCGCGGTCCGAGTTCTCGACCTTGGCTCGCATGCGCACGACCGAATCAACGGTGACGGTTGCGAGGTTGGCCTCGAGCACCTGCGTGAAGAGCACCGCCTCGGCGAACCCTTCAAGGTCTTCGAGCGTGACAATCGCCATCATCCCGCCGCGCTTGGTGGGCTTGCGGTCGATCGCGGTGATGATGCCCGCGAACCACCCGTTCGCGCCGTCGCCCGCCTCCTCGAGCTCGCTGAGGCTCATCGTGCGCGAGGAGCGCACGGCGTCGGCGATCTCGCGCAGGGGGTGGTCGGAGACGTAGATGCCGAGCATCTCCTTCTCGAAGGCGAGCAGCATCTTCTTGTCCCACTCGTCGCCGTTGGGCGGCGGGATCTCCTCGGCGAAGCCCGAGCCCTCCTCGGCGGCGAACATGTCGAACATCGACACCTGCCCGGCGGCGGCATCGCGCTGACGCTTGATCGCGGAGTCGACGCAGCCGTCCATCAGCGTCATGAGGTGCTTGCGGGTGTAGCCCGTCGAGTCGAACGCGCCTGCCTTGATGAGCGCCTCGAGCGTCTTCTTGTTCATCGTCGTCATGTCGACCCGTGCGCAGAAGTCGTGCAGGCTCGCGAAGGGGCCGCCGTCTTCGCGCGCGGCGATGATGCGATCGACCACGCCCTCGCCCACGCCGCGGATGCCGGCGAGGCCGAACCGGATACCCTCGGGAACGGCGGTGAAGCTCCTGCCCGAGGAGTTCACGTCTGGCGGCAGGACCGTCATGCCGGCGCGGTTGCACTCGGCGACGTACTTGACGATCCGCTCGGTCTTGCCGGTGTACGACGTGAGGACGGCCGCCATGTACTCCGTGGGGTAGTGCGCCTTGAGGTAGGCGGTCTGCATCGTGATGAGCCCGTAGGCCGCCGAGTGGCTCTTGTTGAACGCGTACTCGGCGAACTTCTCGATGTCCTCCCACATGCGCGCGGCGAGCTTAGGATCGTATCCGCGCTTGTGCGCGCCGTCGATCCAGTCGGCCTTGAGCTCGTCGAGGACGGCCTTGATCTTCTTGCCCATCGCCTTGCGCAGCTTGTCGGCTTTGGCCGCCGTGAACCCGCACATCTCCATCGAGATGCGCATGACCTGCTCCTGGTAGACGACGGTGCCGTACGTCTCCTCGAGGATCGACTTGAGGCGGTCGTCGTAGTAGGTGACCTCGGCCTTGCCGTGCTTGCGGTTGACGAAGTCCTTGACCATCCCTGAGCCGAGCGGGCCGGGGCGATAGAGCGCGAGCACGGCGACCATGTCGGCGAAGGTGGTGGGCTTGAGCTCGCGGAGCAGCTGGCGCATCCCGGGCGACTCGACCTGGAAGACGCCGGCGGTGTCGCCGCGGCGCAGGAGCTCGAAGGTCGCCTCGTCATCGAGCGGGATGGTGTCAGGATCGATCTCGATGCCGTGGTTCTCGCGGACATTGCGGATCGCGTGCGCGATGACGGTGAGCGTGCGCAGGCCGAGGAAGTCCATCTTGAGCAGGCCGAGGTCGGCGATGGTGTTGCCCTCGTATTGCGTGACGACCGCGTCACCCCTCGTATCGCGCTTGACCGGCGTGTGGCAGGAGAGCGGGTCACGGCAGATGACGACACCGGCGGCGTGCACGCCCTCGCCGCGCACGATGCCCTCGAGCGCGCGCGCGGCGTCGATGATGCGCTTGGTGTCCGGATTGGTCGCATAGTCCTTCTTGAGGTCAGGGTTCTGCGCGAGCGAGGAGTCGATGGTGGCCTCGAGGTCGTCGACGATCATCTTGGAGATGCGGTCGGGCACGCCGTAGGGGTAGCCGAGGACCCGGCCCGCATCGCGCACCGCGGCGCGCGCCTTCATCGTGCCGAACGTGATGATCTGCGCGACCTTGTCGTCGCCGTACTTGTCGCGCACGTACTCGATGACCTCGCCGCGGCGCTCGTCGTCGAAGTCGATGTCGATGTCGGGCATCTCGGTGCGCTCGGGGTTCAAGAACCGCTCGAAGAGCAGGCCGTTCGATATGGGGTCGAGGTTGGTGATGCCGAGCGAGTAGGCGATGATCGAGCCTGCCGCGCTTCCTCGGCCAGGACCGACGCCGATACCGCGCTCTTTGGCCCACTTCACGAAGTCGGCCACGATGAGGAAGTACGCCGCGTACCCCTTGGCGTTGATGACCGCGAGCTCGTCGCCGAGGCGCTCCATCGCCTCGGGGGGGACCGGGTCGCCGTAGCGCCACTTGAGCCCCTCGATGCACTCCGCCTCGAGGAACGACGCCTCCGAGTGACCCTCGGGCACGCCGAACACCGGGAAGACGAGCTGGTCGAAGTCGAGTTCGACCTCGCAGCGCTCGGCGATGTCGAGGGTCGATGCGACCGCCTCAGGGTACGACGCCATGACCTCGGCCATCTCGTCTGCGGACTTGAGGTAGAACTCCTCGCAGGAGAACTTCATCCGCCCCGGCGTATCGAGCGTCGAGCCGGTGCCGATGCACAGCAGCAGGTCTTGTGCGGTGGCGTCCTCCTTGGCGACGTAGTGCACGTCGTTGGTGGCCACGAGCGGCAGTCCGAGCTCACCGGCGAGCGCGGCGATCTGCTCGTTGAGCCCAGCCTGGTTGATGCCGTTGTCCGCGACGATGCCCTGGTCCTGGATCTCGAGGTAGAAGTCGCCCTCAGGGAACAGGCGCGCGTACGTCTCCGCCCACTTTCGGGCCTCCTCGGGCTGGCCGAGCTCGATCGACTTGCTCACGATCCCGCTCATGCACGCGCTCGTGCCGATGAGCCCCTCGGCGTGCTGCTCGAGGAGCTCGAGGTCGACCTGCGGCTTGTAGTAGAACCCGCCCACCGACGCCTCGCTCACGAGCGCCATGAGGTTGCGGTAGCCGGTCTGGTCCTTGGCGAGCAGCAGGAGGTGGTAGAGGTCGGGCTTGCCCTCGCGCGTGCGGCGCGAGCCGGTGGTGAAGTAGATCTCGCAGCCGATGATCGGCTTGATGCCGGCTTTGGTGGCGGCACGGTAGAACTCGATCGCGCCGTACATCGCGCCGTGATCGGTGATCGCGAGCGCGGGCATGTTCTGGGCGGCCGCGGTCTCGACGAGCTTTCCCACGCGCGCCGCGCCGTCGAGGAGCGAATACTCGGAGTGGGTGTGGAGGTGGACGAAGGACATCGCGCTACCTGCCCTCGCCGCTGTCGAGGCGGCCGAGCACCGTGCGGTAGCCGTCCGCGCCGTAGTTGAGCGCCTTGCTCACGCGGCTGATGGTGGTGGCCGAGGCGCCCGTGAGCTCGCGGATCTGCGCGTAGTGCTCGCCCGACGCGAGCAGCCGCGCCACGTGGAGTCGCTGAGCCATGTCGCGGATCTCCTTGATGGTGCAGAGGTCCTGGAGGAGCGCGTAGGCCTCCTCGGGGTCTTCGAGCACGAGCAGGGCCCGCAACAACTCGTCTACCTCGGGCGTTCTCAAGCGGTCCTCGGGCATGGCGTCGGGATGCTCCCCCATCGGCGGCGAACACAAGATGATGTGGTCAGCATAGCACGCAACGCCGACATTTGGGGCCTGTGGATAGCCGAACGGCTGTTCGAGCGCGACGGGCGGCGGGGCTTCGAGCGCACGGGCGGTGACGGCTGGATGGCAGCAGCGGCCGCCTCAGGCAACGCGGTTGACGAGCGACCCGATCCCCTCGATGCGGATCTCGACCGTGTCGCCGGGCGTAAGCGGCCCGATCCCCGACGGCGTCCCGGTCAAGATCACGTCCCCCGGCACGAGCGTCATCACGTTGCTCACGAAGCTCACGACCTCGTAGACGTCGAAGATCATGTCGGACGTCCGCGCCGACTGGCGCCGCTTGCCGTTGACGTACGCCTCCACGAGCAGGTCGCTCGGGTCGACGTCGGTCTCGACCCACGGCCCGAGCGGGCAGAACCCGTCGAAACTCTTGGCGCGCGTCCACTGGCCGTCTTTGCGCTGCAGGTCGCGCGCGGTGATGTCGTTGGCGCAGATGTAGCCGAGGATGTTCTCGCGCGCCTGCTCAGGGCTCGCGTTGTGCGTCCGCCTGCCGATGACCACGCCGAGCTCCGCCTCGTAGTCGACGCGTCCTATCCCCGAGGGAATGCGGATCGCGCTCTCGGGACCGGCGGTGGCGGTGGGCGGCTTCATGAAGAGCACGGGCTCCTCGGGAAGCGACCGGCCGAGCTCGAGCGCGTGCCCCCGGTAGTTGAGCCCGACGCACACGATCTTGGTGGGCACCACCGGCGCGAGGAGTTGCGCCTCTGCCAGATCGAGGGTGCCCTCGGGCTCCCACTGCGCGAACGGCTCATCGGAGATGAGCGTCACCGTGGTCTCGTCGGCGAGCCCGTATCGGCAGTCCTCATCGGCGAGTAATCGCACGACCCGCATGCCGCGCTCCTTGATCCACTCGACGGGATCGTCTCGCCTGCTACCTTCCATGGGGTACGTCGGTTTCCTGCCGAGGATGCGCGAGGCCGTACTCGATCGAGTCGACGAGCGCTTCCCACGACGCCTCGATGATGTTCTCCGAGACGCCCACCGTGCCCCAGCTCTTCTCGCCGTCGGCGGTGTCGATGAGGACGCGGGTGACCGCACCGGTGCCCTTCTTCTCGTCGAGTACGCGCACCTTGAAGTCGGTGAGCTCGAACTCCTCGAGCGTGGGATAGTAGCGGCCGATCGCCATGCGCAGCGCCTTGTCGAGGGCGTTGACGGGGCCGTTGCCCTCGGCGGTCGCGATGTAGCGGTGCCCGGCGACGTGGAGCTTGATGGTCGCCTCGGTCATGACGCGCCCGTCCTCGCGCTTCTCCATGATGCACCGGAACGACTCGAGGGTGAACGACGGCTCGTAGGAGCCGAGGCGGCGCTGGAGCATGATCTCAAGGCTTGCGTCGGCGGTCTCGAACGAGTAGCCGCGGTGCTCGAGCTCCTTGATGCTGTCGAGCACGGCGCCCACGGTCTGCTGGTCGCCGGAGAGATCGATACCGAGCTCGGCGGCTTTCATCGTGAGCGACGCGCGGCCGGCCAGTTCGCTCACGACCACGCGCGCGAGGTTGCCCACCGCGGCCGGATCGATGTGCTCGTAGGCCTCGGGCAGGCGCGCCGCCGCGCTCGCGTGTACGCCGCCCTTGTGCGCGAACGCGCTCGCACCCACGTAGGGCTGGTGCGGGTCGGGCGCGATGTTGCCGGTCTCGGCGATGAAGTGCGCTACCTCGGTGAGCAGCCTGAGGCGGTCGCGCGAGATGCACTCCCGGTCCATCTTGAGCACGAGCGAGGGGATGATGACGAGGAGGTCGGCGTTGCCGGCGCGCTCCCCGTAGCCGTTCGCGGTCCCCTGCACGTGCGTGCAGCCGGCCTCGACCGCCACGAGCGAGTTGGCGACCGCACAACCCGCGTCGTTGTGCGCATGTATGCCGAGAGGGACGTCGACCTCGAGTGAGACCACACCGGTGGAGCGCATCACCTCATGCGGCATCGTGCCGCCGTTGGTGTCGCAGAGCACGACCGCGTCGGCGCCTGCGTCGGCCGCCGCGCGCACGACCTCGATCGCGTAGCCGGCGTTGTTGGCGAAGCCGTCGAAGAAGTGCTCGGCGTCGAAGAACACGGTGCGGCCCGCGGCCTTCAGGTAGGCGACCGAGTCGCGCACCATGCGCACGTTCTCTTCGAGCGTGGTGTGGAGCGCCTCGGTGACGTGGAGGTCCCACGCCTTGCCAAAGATGCAGAGTGCCTCGCACCCCGTCTCGAGGAGCGCGGCGAGACCCGCGTCGTCTGCGGCCGCGGTGTCCTTGCGGCACGTCGAGCCGAACGCCGTCACGACCGCCGTCTCGAGCTCGAGCTCGTGCACGCGCTCGAAGAACTCGCTGTCCTTGGGGTTCGAGCCGGGGAATCCGCCCTCGACGTAGTGCACGCCGAGGTCGTCGAGCTTCTGGACGACGCGCAGCTTGTCCTCGACGGAGAGCGAGAGCCCTTCCCGCTGCGTGCCGTCGCGCAAGGTCGTGTCGTAGAGGGTGATCATCGGTGCCGCCCCTTCATACAAATGCCGGGCTCCCATTCTAGCCCACTCGAAGCCGCTGCTCGGCAAATCGGACGAACCGGCGGGCTACAACGTGATGCCATCAGCGATCGCCTTGGCGAACGTGCCGCCCTCGGCGATCAAGCCCATGTGTTCGGACGGGGTCATCACGACCGCCTGCACGCCCTCGTGTCGAGCGAGTTCACCCCGTACCGGTTCGGGTTCTGCAGCGACGATGAAGATATCGAGATCGCTGCCCTCGGAATCCTCACCACGAGAGGCGCTACCGAACAGAACCGCCATCTCGATGTGATCCACGAGCGGAGCGATGAGTCCGCGAGCCCGAGCGATTGCACGTGCGATCTTGAGGTGGTGGATGAGGGGGTCTGCCGCGTCCATCCGATACATGATCGAGCGGCCCACAGAGGTCGTCGACAGTAAACCCTGATCGGCCAGCTCCTTAAGCGCGCGGTGCGTCGTGCTCTTGGGCAGGCCGAGGAGTTCGCGGACACGTGACTCGGTGAACTCGGTGCCCGCGTGATCGAGTAGCAGGCCAAGCACCGACTCTTGGGCCGTCGGAGCCTCGCCGACCCGACACCGAAGTCCCATCTGGCTAGATATATGTCTCACTGAATTGGACATATGTCTATTCTAGTGGGACATTACGAGCCCTGCAGGACCCTTTATCGGTTAGCGGGATCTGCGCGTCAGCTGTTGTTTGTTCAGCCTGATCACACGTCTGACTCATCCGGCTCGACATCACGGACCTTGCCCATGGCGCGCTCGAACGTGGCCCGGTCACCACGGGCAGCGCGCTCTTCGAGGTACTCGACCGTCATGAGCGCCGCCATCTTCTCCGCCAGAGCGGTGGTAATCAACTGGTTGATCGAGACGTTCTCCTCTTTGGCAAGTTCGCGCACCTTGTTGTGCAGCGACTCGGGCAGACGCAAACTGATGGTGCTCATGGTGTCTCACCTATCCTTCGCAACAGTTCACCAGGACGGATAGCCTCAATACCGAAGCGCTCACATCCCTCGAAATCGTTCACATTGTGCGTGACGATGACGCTGCAGCCAGCCTCGACGGCAAGTTCGAGCACATGGTCGTCACGAGGATCTTTGAGTACCGGGCGCCACAGGAAGTGAATCTCGTGGAGCGAGGCGACCGAGCACAAGTAGTCGATGATGTCGTCGACATCGGCGTCCTTAAGTCCGGTGGCATCCGCCATCCGCTTGGCAGCGTCCTCATATTCGACGACGAGCGGGACCGACAGTGCGATCTCGAATCCCTGCCCGCCAACGAGCATCAGCAGCCGGTGAGACGCACCCCGCGAAGAGCGCAACGCCGAGACGAATACGTTCGTGTCGATGACGACTCGCTGA
>SLCP01000168.1 GCA_007125735.1 Coriobacteriia bacterium
CGCGCCTTGGTGCCGCCGCCGAACTCGACGTCGAGGGTCGCGGTGCCCGAGCCCATCGAGACGTTGTTGACCTTCACGCTACGGTAGCCTCCGTCGACGAACGCGCCGATGACGCCTTGGCTCTGCGCCTGCTGCTCCACGATCGTGTTGGTGACCGAGGTGTCCCCTCGGCGACCCGCGGGGCCGAGCGAGGTGTTGCCGTCGCGGGTGATGCTCGAGAAGAACCACGCGCCGTCGTAGTTGCGCAGGACGGCGGTGCCCGAGATCGGGTCATCGCCGTGGGTGGAAACGCGCAGGCGGGCCTCGGTGGCCGTAGCCGACTGCGGGGTGAACGAGAACGAGGTGATCTTGCCGGTCACGAGCTTGGTGATCTGCTCCTGGCTGTCGACCTGCTCCCAGTACATGCGCTCGCGCGCCTCGGCCGGGACCTGCACACCGGTCACAGGGGTCACGGCGCTGTCGCTCGGGGCTGACGGCGTGCTTGGGGTAGGCGACGTCGCGGGCGTGGTGGGCGCTGCGTCTGCGGGCTCCTCCGCGTCCTCGTCGACGTCAGCGTCCTCATCGGGCGCCTCTTCCTCCGGCGGTGCGGCGTCTTCGTCGTCGGGGTCTTCGGTGGGCTTCGGCGGTACCGGTGTGGCGACCTGATCGCCGTCGGAGCCGCTCAGCAGGCGCTCTGCGAGCTCCATCCCGCCGAGGAACCAGAAGGACGCCGCGAACACGGCTGCTGCCGCAAGCACGACCAGAAGTGGAACGAGCAGCGACCGCTTCTTCGTCGCGGTCGCGGGTGTAGGTGTATCAGTCACGCGCACTAGCCCCCTCCGTTGGACCACGGCAGCACCACAGCCCGCTCGGCAAACTCCAGGGATTATACCATTGCCTATCTCAGAATCTACCAAGCAATTCGACGAATGCCTGCTCGGACAAGTCGGTCACGATACCGGGAGTGTCCGGTCCCGCCGCCGCCACTGCGACTGCGAGCGCCTCGGCGAACTGCTCGACGATCCTCTCTCGTTCAGTATCGGTCAGAAACACCGCTCCCTTGAGGTACTCGCACGTTTCGGCGCCGCTCAGCACCTGCTCGCCACGGGGGAAGCTGTAGAGTTGCTCGCCGGTGAAGACGTCCACCGTCCGAGGAGAATCGAGCTCAAGCCCGCCTGCCGCATCCACCGCAGCAACCCACGCCTCCTGCTCGAAGACCACGTACCCGGGAGTGGCGCCGCCCTCGAGTCGCGCGATCGCCGCCGCCACCGCCGGTCCGCCACCGAACGGGTACGCGTCGCGCAGCTGGTCGTAGGTGGTGCCGGGGATCGTCACCTCGGCAAGCGGGTCGTAGACGGCTAGCGCGCCGCTCGCGGAGTCGAGCGAGGCGACCACGGGCGTGCCCACCGCGCCGTCCTCCCCCGCGCATGCGACCGCGAGCACTACGGTGGCGGGCAGGGTGTCTCGGCCGGTCAGCGGCAGGTCGAGCACGAGCGCCGCCGCTACCGCGACGGCTGCCAGGACCGCGGCTACCGCCGCGCCCCAACCTGCCGCGCGCCACACGCCCCCTCCGCGTCCCATCTCACTCTCCCAAGTAGGCGATGATGCCTGCTGCCATGCCCTCGGCCAGTTTGTCCTGGTAGTGCGGGCTCGACAGCAGCCGGTCCTCGACCGGGTTCGTCATGAAGCCACATTCTACCAGTACGCTCGGGACGGTCGCCCAGTTGAATCCGGCGATGTCGGTGCGGGGCTTGATGCCGAGGTCCGTTGCGCCGGTCGACGCCACGAGCGCGTCTTGCACGAGCCGGGCGGCGCGCTCGCTCGGCGGCGCTATCGGCCCGGTCCACCGGTTCGCACCGGGGTAGAGCGTCGAGATCCCCGCGCGGTTGGCATCGGTGCTGCCGTCAGCGTGAACGCGCACGAAGAGGTCGGCCCCAGCCGCGTTGGCCATCTGGGCACGCTCGGCATTCGAGATGCTCACGTCGTTGGTGTCGCGCGTCATCACCACCGTGATACCGGCTGCCTCGAGCCGCTCTTTGAGGTTCATCGATATCTGCAACACGACCTCGTACTCGGGAACGCGGGTGGTCACGCCGGTCGTCCCACCGGTCACGCGCGGCTTGGTCTCTGAGGCTCCCGGCCCGACGGGCTCTTGCCGAGAGTCCCCGCGCGCCTGGTGACCGGGATCGATGCAGACCACCGCGCCTTCGAGCGCGCCCGCGGCCGGACCTCCGCCAGCGCCCGCCTCAGCGGGCACCACCAGCATGATGGCCGTGCCGGCAGGCACGAGCTGCATCGCTGCCGGCTCCTGCGCGAGCACGCCGCGTGCATCGCCCACCGCATCGGCAAGGGCCGAGGGGTCCTCGGTCAGCTTCACGACGAGTCCGGCCGCCTCGAGCACGACCTCGGCCTCCGCAAGCGAGCGGCCCACGACATCGGGGACCTCGACGGTCTCGGGCGGGGCAGTGGCCTCGGCAGACGCGGTGGTGACGGGTGGCGGAGTGGGCGCCGGCTGCTCGAGAGGCGCGATGGGCGCCTCGGCCTGCCCGTCGCCCTGCGTGAGCAGGAGAGCGGTTGCTGTACCCGCGATCCCGAGCACGCCAACGACGGCAAGCGCGATCGCCGCGAGGCGCGCGCGCTGGCTTCGTGAGCGCTGGGTTCTCTCTGTTCGCGAGGTACGTTTCATGGTGTGTTGAGGAACGATAGCACGCACGGCCGATCGGCGGCGACCTATCGTTGACTCCGAATCCTTTCGGGGATACCATGTTTTTGGCACGTTCGTGCCAAAAAGGGGGTTTGCCGCATGCTCTCAACGCTCATCACTTCAGCCGCCAGGAGGAAGCTGCTCACGCACTTCCTCACTCACCCAGAAGAGCGCTTCTATCAGAAGCAACTCATGCGTGATCTTGGACTGTCCTCGTCACTTGTTCAGCGCGAACTCAGCAAGCTCGAGGAAATCGGTCTACTCACGAGCACGCGCGAGGCCAATGCGCGCTACTTCCAGATCGACACGACGTTTCCGCTGTACCCGGAACTCAAGAGCATCGTGTACAAGACCACCGGGCTGGCCGATGTTCTGCGGGCATCTCTCGCCGACATCGGAGACGTAGAAGCGGCCTTCGTGTACGGCTCGGTCGCCAAGAACGTGGAGGAAGTCGGCTCAGACGTGGACCTGCTCGTCATAGGCGACGTGGAACTCGATGTGCTCGACGACGTGGTGGGCTCCGCCGAAGCCATGATCGGCCGCGAGATCAACACGGCGACGTACTCTCGCCGCGAATGGCAATCCCGCGTCGAGCGGGACCAAGCGTTTGCCAAGGATGTCGTCGACGGACCCAAGATCTTCTTGATCGGGAGTGAGGATGGACTTCGAAGCGCTGATTAGAAGTCGAGCTATCGAGCCCGTAGACATGGGCGATCGCGAGATAGCCGGACTGCTCATGGTTTCCGAACGCGACGTCCGTGCGTCGGCTTCGATGGTCGACACGGACCTCGATTGGGCTTTCGCCATCGCCTACAACGGCATCCTGCAGGCTTCGATCGCGTACATGGGGTATGTCGGATATCGACCACGCGGCGAAGGCAAGCACTTCAACACCTTCCGCTTCATCGAGCAGGCGCTTCCCGATCATTCGGCCACTATCCGCCGTCTTCAGAGATTACGGCGCAAGCGGAACGCAGCGATTTACGAGCAATCCGGACTCGTCAGCGAGCAGGAAGCGCACGACGTGATCGAGTTCGCAGCGAAGTACTGCGACCTCATCGAGTCGCTAATGCCATCAACGATCACGGATCTCATCTCCCGCGAGTAGCGTCCGCGCGCAACCGCTCTGCTACTTCAACGTACACCCTACCGTTGATCACGCCCACACGCACACGAGGCCCCCTCAGCCCACCCGAAAGGACCGGGCAAGCACCGAGGAGACCTCGAAAGCAGACATGGTGGGCCCAGCAGGATTCGAACCTGCAACCAAGGGATTATGAGTCCCCTGCTCCACCGTTGAGCTATGGGCCCGCGTGACCGCAGGGCAGACTATAGCAAGACGCCAACCCTGTTGCACCCCACATGCGCCTTGCGTATACTGCGCGATGGTGTCGCACCCCTCTGTGACGCCCCCAACATTCCTCGGTAGCTCAATGGTAGAGCATCCGGCTGTTAACCGGAGGGTTGTAGGTTCGAGTCCTACCCGAGGAGCCAGACATTTCACAGGTCGCCCACGTGGCGGCCTTCTTGCTTCTCAACCGCAGCACGTGCTCGTACGGCCCTGATGCTTTATAATACTTAAGCACCCATCCGGGAATATTCTTACAGTAGCTCCTTCGCAACCGGGGGGACGATAATCGATGGCCTTGCGCGTTCTGGTCGCAGACGACGACTCATCGAGCCGCTACCTGCTCGAATCCATCCTCACATCCGCCGGTTACGAGGTCACCTCGGCGCCGGACGGTGCTGTGGCGCTCTCTGCCGCCCGCGAAGCACCCCCAGACCTCCTGATCACCGATATCCTCATGCCCAACATGGACGGCTATGCGCTCTGCCGCGAGTGGCGCGCCGACGAAGCGCTCGCCGAGATCCCGCTCGTCTACTACACCGCCAACTACACCGACCCCGATGACGAACGGTTCGCCGTGAGCCTCGGCGCAGACCGCTTCCTCCTCAAGCCGATGGATCCCGATGCGCTGCTCAATGAGATCGCCACGCTGCTCGAGCTCAACCGGGCCGGTGAACTACCGCAGCGCAACGCCGGCAACGGAGATGAGACCGAGGTACTGAAGGAGTACAACGCACGGCTCGTCAGCAAGCTCGAGCAACAGCTCACCGAGTTGCAGAGCGTCAACGAATCGCTCACAGCGCTCGTCGACGGTACCATCCAGGCGATCGCGAAGCTCGTCGAGGCGCGCGACCCTTATACCTCGGGCCACCAGGAGCGTGTCGCCGACCTCGGTGCGATGATCGCCGCGGAAATGGGCTTCGACGAGGACTTCCAGCGCGGCATCCGGATGGCCGGACTCCTGCACGACATCGGCAAGATCTACGTTCCCGCCGAGATCCTCACCAAGCCGCGCCGCCTCACCGATGTCGAGTTCAACATCATCAAGCTCCACCCCGAGGTCGCCTACGACGTACTCTCCCCCATCGAGTTCCCCTGGCCAATCGCCGACTACGTCTACCAGCACCACGAGCGCATGAACGGGTCTGGGTATCCGCTCGGGCTCGGTGGTGAGGACATCGTCATGGGCGCGCGTATCCTCGCGGTCGCCGACGTCGTCGAGGCGATGTCATCGCACCGGCCGTACAAGGCCGCGATCGGGCTCGAGCCGGCCCTCGACGAGATCGAGGCGAACGCGGGCACCCTCTACGACGGGGACGCGGCGCGCGCGTGCCTCAACCTCTTCCGGGTACGCAGCTACGAGATACCTCCCGCGACGACCACCCCGCTCGCGCTCTGAGCCTGCGCTTCGCCTGACGAGCCGGCGCGTGCTACTCCAGGTAGTCCTTCAGGCGCGAGGAGCGCGACGGGTGCCGCAGCTTGCAGAGCGTCTTGCTCTCGATCTGCCTGATGCGCTCGCGGGTGACCCCGAACTCCCGGCCCACCTCTTCGAGCGTGCGCGGGTGGCCGTCGGTGAGCCCGAAGCGGAGCTCGATGACCTTGCGCTCGCGCTCGGAGAGCCCGTCGAGCACTTTCGAGAGCTGCTCTTGCAGCATCGAGAAGCTCGCCGCCTCGGGCGGCACGACCGCCTCGCCGTCTTCGATGAAGTCGCCGAGCTGGGAGTCCTCTTCCTCGCCGATGGGCGTCTCGAGTGAGACCGGCTCCTGGCTGATCTTGAGGATCTCGCGCACGCGATCGGCGGTCATCTCCATCTTCTCGCCGATCTCGTCGGGAGTAGGCTCCCGGCCGAACTCTTGGAGCAGCTGGCGCTGTACGCGGATGAGTTTGTTGATGGTCTCTACCATGTGCACCGGGATGCGGATCGTGCGCGCCTGGTCGGCGATCGCTCGGGTGATCGCCTGGCGGATCCACCACGTCGCATACGTCGAGAACTTGAAGCCCTTGGTGTAGTCGAACTTCTCGACCGCACGGATGAGTCCGAGGTTGCCCTCCTGGATGAGGTCGAGGAAGAGCATCCCGCGACCCACGTAGCGCTTCGCGATCGAGACCACGAGCCGCAGGTTCGCCTCGACGAGCTGCTGCTTGGCATCGAGCCCCACGGCCTCGATGCGCATGAGGCGGCGCCGTTCGGCCCGGTCGAGCTTGATGCCGGCCTCCTCGGCCTCCTCGAGCTTCTCCGTGGCCTCGAGCCCGGCCTCGATCTTCATCGCCAGGTCGATCTCTTGTGCGGCGGTGAGCAGCGGGACCTTGCCGATCTCCTTGAGGTACATGCGGACCGGGTCGCCGGTCAGCGGAGCGACCGCCGCGGTATCGGTGCGGCGCTTGTTCTTCTTCTTGGCGGCCTTCGCCGGCTTGGGCAGCGGGATGTCGATGGCCTCCTTCTCGCCGGAGGTGTCGTCGTCGATGTCGTCATCGCCGTCGTCGGCGTCCGGCCCTCCCGCGTCGGGAGCATCGCACGGCTCGTCGAGCACCTCGATACCCGAGTCGCGGAAGAACGTGTAGATGCCGTCGACCTGCTCGTCGGTCAGCTCGATGTCGCCGATGGCGCCCTGGATCTCCTCCTCGGTCAGGTTACCCTTGGCGCTACCCATCTTCGCGAGGGTCTTGACCTCGGCAAGCTCGAGCTCGGGCAGACGCTTCGCGGCGGCCTTCGCGCTCGCGGAACCTTTCGTGCCCGCAGCGCCCTTAGTAGCCTTTGCGCTCTTCGACTTGGATGCCGTCGGCTTCTTCTCAGCGGCAGACTCGCCATCGGCCTTGGGCTTGGGTTCCACCTTGGGCTTGGCCGCCGCTTTCTGCTTGGCCGAGGCGCGCTTCGTGCTCTCAGTGCTCGTGCTGTCTGTCACTCGAAACCCCACACTTCCACTTCTGTCGGCATCACGCCGCGGCGGAGCTCTTCCCGCTCCGCCTGCAGCGCCACGACCTTTCTGAACTCTTCATCGGCAGCTGCGCTGTCGCCTGTAGCCTCGAATTCCTTGTGTCGTACCTTGTGTTCCCTGATTTGACGCTCGAGCACCGATTCCTTGAGCCTGATCACCAGGTCACGAACAATCGAGTCTACATCTTCGGGCGCTGGCGCGTCCACGAGCAGGCCAGAAAGCACGTTCGCGGCCCTCGGGTCGCGTTCGGCGACGGCACGATACAACTCGTCGTGGCTAGCCGAGGCACCCGCATCGCACACGGTTTCGAGGATCGTCCGCGCAGCCGTATCCGTAAGCAGACCACCTGCAAGCAAGCGTCGTGCCCCCTCCCTCAGACGCGGCGTCTGCGCTACGACGCCCGCGAGCGCTCGCTCTGCACGGGTCGCGGCGTCGAGGTGTTCGTAGGCTGCCTCGCCTCCCGCGGTGGCACCCGACTCCTCGTCCTCCTCGGCGGCTCGCGCGAGAGGCCGCGCCTCGTCGATCGCCTTCTTGGCGGTGGCGTATTCGACCCGGAGTCGGTCCGCGAGGTGGTTCGCGTAGTCCTGGCCGAGGATGGTGTGCTTGACCGGCGCCACCACCTGCGCGGCGTCGCGGAGCGCACGGGAGCGCCCCTCGGGGCTCGCGAGATCGTGCGTCGAGAGGCGCTGCTCGATCGCGAAGCGCAGCAGCGGCTCGGCGCCCGCGATCACCTCGCGCATCGCGTCCGCGCCCCGCTCGGCGACGAGATCGGCAGGGTCGAGACCGTCGGGCAGCAGCGCCACGGTGAGATCGACCTCGCGCTTGC
>SLCP01000177.1 GCA_007125735.1 Coriobacteriia bacterium
GCGGTGGCGGCTCGGGCTCGCAGCGCTTCGCGCCCCTCAACAGCTGGCCGGACAACGCCAACCTCGACAAGGCACGCCGTCTGCTGTGGCCGGTCAAGCAGAAGTACGGCCGCAAGATATCCTGGGCTGACCTCATGATCCTCGCCGGCAACGTCGCTCTCGAGTCGATGGGGTTCAAGACCGCGGGCTTCGGTGGTGGCCGCGAGGACATCTGGGAGCCCGAGGAGGACATCTACTGGGGCTCGGAGGGCGAGTGGCTCGGCGACGAGCGCTACTCCGGCGAGCGCGATCTCGAGAATCCTCTTGCTGCCGTGCAGATGGGTCTCATCTACGTGAACCCGGAAGGTCCCAACGGCAACCCCGACCCCGTCGCCTCGGGCATCGACGTTCGGGAGACCTTTGGCCGCATGGGCATGAACGACGAGGAGACCGTCGCGCTCGTTGCGGGCGGGCACACCTTTGGCAAGTGCCATGGCGCGGGCGATGCGGCCCACGTCGGTTCGGAGCCCGAGGCCGCGCCGATCGAGGAGCAAGGGCTCGGCTGGAAGAGCAGCCACGGGAGCGGCGTCGGACCCGATGCGATCACGAGCGGTATCGAGGGAGCATGGAAGGCCAAGCCCACCACGTGGGACATGGGCTACCTCAAGACGCTCTTCAAGTACGAGTGGGAGCTCGTGAAGAGCCCGGCCGGCGCCAACCAGTGGCTCGCCAAGGACGTCGATGACGAGGACATGGTCGAGGACGCGTTCGACCCGTCCAAGAAGCACCGGCCTATGATGACCACGGCCGATCTCTCGCTGCGCTTCGATCCGATCTACGAGCCGATCTCGCGTCGCTTCCTCGAGAACCCCGAGGAGTTCCACGACGCCTTCGCGCGCGCGTGGTTCAAGCTCACACACCGCGACATGGGCCCGCGTGCACGCTACCTCGGCCCGGAGGTTCCCGACGAGGACTTCATCTGGCAAGACCCGCTGCCCGCGGTCGACCACGAGCTGATCGACGACGCTGACGTCGCCGCGCTCAAGGAGAAGGTCCTCGCGTCCGGCCTCTCGGCTACGCAGCTCGTCTCGACCGCGTGGGCCTCGGCGTCCACCTTCCGCGGCTCCGATTACCGCGGCGGGGCGAACGGTGCGCGCATCCGCCTCGCGCCGCAGAAGGACTGGGCGGTCAACGAGCCCGCGAAGCTCGCGACGGTCCTGCAGACGCTCGAGACCATCAAGCAGGAGTTCGACGCCGCGCAGCCGGGCGGCAAGAAGGTCTCGCTCGCCGACCTCATCGTGCTCGCCGGGTGCGCCGGCGTGGAGCAGGCGGCACGAGACGCCGGCCACGACGTGACGGTGCCGTTCACCCCCGGCCGCACCGACGCCTCGCAGGAGCAGACTGACGTGTGGTCGTTCTCATTCCTCGAGCCTGAGGCGGACGGGTTCCGCAACTACCAGAAGGCGAAGTACACGACCTCGGCCGAGGAGATGCTGCTCGACCGTGCGCAGTTGCTGACGCTCACCGCTCCGGAGATGACGGTGCTCGTAGGCGGGATGCGGGTCCTCGGTGCGAATTTCGAAGGGTCGCAGCACGGCGTGTTCACCGAGCGGCCCGGGGTGCTTTCGAACGACTTCTTCGTGAACCTGCTCGACATGGGCACCGAGTGGAAGCCGACCGCCGAGGACGGAGACGTGTTCGAGGGTGTGGACCGTGCGTCCGGTGCGCCCAAGTGGACCGGCACGCGGGTCGACCTCATCTTCGGTCACAACTCGCAGCTCCGGGCCATCTCTGAGGTCTATGCGGCAGATGACTCGCAGGAGAAGTTCGTACACGACTTCGTAGCTGCGTGGGACAAGGTGATGAACCTCGACCGGTTCGACGTGGCGTAGGCTCCTATCGGGTCACTCCGGCGTGGCGAGGCGCCGCCATATGGCGAGCGTCTCGTAGCGCTGCTCGAAGCCATCGACGAACTCGAAGTGCTCCTCCTCGACCGGGTCTGCGGTGACGAGGAACGTGCCGGGCTCGGCCGGGTAGGGCGTCTCGTCGGTGAAGAAGAGGCGCGCCGAAGCGTTGACGTCGGCGTCTGGACTACTGAGCGTGTCGCGGTCGAAGGCGAACCCGCTGTAGTAGTTGAGTGCGTAGAGGTCCCAGCGCTCGGTCACCCAGACGGTGGCGGGCTGTTCGCGCTCGAGCGTGTCGGCGACCGCTCTGACCGCCGTCCACCTGGTGTTGCCCGTGAACTGCTTCACCGCGTCCGGTGTGAGTGAATGCATCGATGACAATACGACCACGAGTGCGAGTCCCGAGCCGAGCGCGTACAGGATCGGTTTTCGCAGTTCGACCGGGCGGGCGAACGCGGCCGATGCGAGCAGTATCGCCGGCACTACGAGCGGCTCCGCATAACGGTAGCTGTCGTCCAGGCCGTGCCAGCCGCTAACGACATCGAGATAGAACCAGAAGCCGAACGCCCACACGAGCATCAGGAGCGAGCGGCGCTGGCGGTCGATCGCCGCATAGATCGTCCCGATCACCATGAGGTACGGAACCCACACGAGCGACGGAGTGGTAAGCATCAGCTCGAAGAAGGACGAGTCCTGCGTATGGAATCCGGTGTCACGATACCCTGAGTAGAATTCGGCGGTGCGCCGCCAGTCGATGAACGGGTCTCCCGTCAACAGGAAGAACACGAACGCCGCGGCAGCGAGGGCTCCCACCAGACCGGCGAGCGCCCACAGGGAGCGCTTCCACCGGTCGGGTCGTAGTATCGCTCCGACCGCGAGGACGCCCGGCAGGAATACGATGGCGTTGACCCTGGTGAGGTACGCCAGGCCCAGTGCGAAGCCCGCTGCGAGCGCCCATCCGTGCCAGCGGTCCCCGTCCCGCGTGACCGCTCTGACCGCGCAGTAGATCGCAAGGACGGTGAAGAACGCCTGGATGGGGTCGGGCAGCAGCTGGGTCCCGAGCTCGACCTGTATCGGGATGATCGCGGTCATCAGGCCCGCCACGAGTCCGACGCGCCATCCCCATAGCTCTCGGCCGAGGAGTATCGTCACGAGCACGGTGCCGAGCGAGCACGCGAACGGCCATCCGACAGAGGCCCACTCGCCCCATCCGAACACGGCGTTGGAGGCGAGGAGCGGGCCGATGAGCGGCAGACGGCTCGAGGCGTAGAACACGTTCTCGCTGAACAGAGAACCTCCGCTGAGAACGTGGTTACTCAGCTCGAGGTAGCGAAACATGTCGAGGCGGCAGATGCCGACGAAGTTCGTCGCCCGGACCCAGGCTGCAAGGCCCAAGACGAGTACGGTCAGCACGGGTCCGGTGATACGCCACCGATCGCCGGGGTGAGGCGGATCGGCGGCCGGGTTCGTGTCGCGGCCATGTGCTGCCTCGGCACGGCCCGTCCCGTTCACGATCGGCCCACCATGATGGCGCCTACGATCACGAGAGCGATCCCGAGTGCACGGTTGATGCTGATCTGCTCGCCGAAGACCAGCCAGCCTGACAAGGCGACGACGACGTACGACAGGCCGAGGATGGGATAGCCCCACGACAACTCGTTGCTCGCCAAGACGAGCATCCAGATGCCCACCGAACCTGCGAACAGGACCAGGCCCACCCAGACCTGCCAGGTGATTGCCGCTTCACGTGCGAAGCTGAGCAGCCCCGACTTGTCCTCTACGGTGAGCCGGTTGAGCCCCAGTTTGAGATAGGTCTGACCCGCCCCGCTGAGAAGCACGGAGACGAGGAGCATGGCCACTGCGCGCACCCCCGTCACGAGAGGTCACCCGACACGACGAGTTCCCGGATGTAGGCGCGCGTTTCCGACGAGCCGGGCGATGAGAGGACCTCCATGGCGAACGCCTGTAGCAGCATCTGTATGCCGATGATGATCGGGAGCACCGCGATCATGACGGTGCCCGTGGTCGCGACGTGGTTCGTGGTGGCCGAAAGGAACCAGTGGTAGCCGCCGAACACGGAACCAAACAGCAAGCACACGATGGCGCCGGCAGCGAGGACCCCGACCGCACCGAAGTCGATGACCAGGTACTTGTTGCTGAGGCGCGCGATCCAGCGCGAGAAGAGGCGCGGGGGGAACGTCGCGACGATCTTGGGGATGCTGATCGCCGAGACCTCAGCACCGTACAGCGTGGATGTGGGCACGTCGACGACGCGCGCGCTCAATGGGTTGAGTTTGATCAGCATGTCGTTCTCGAAGAAGTAGTCGGAGGCAACATTGTCGAGGTCGAGGAGTGCGAGGAAGCTCGCGCGGATAGCGGTGAAGCCGCACTGGGAGTCGAACACATGCCAGTAGCCGCTAGCCACTTTCGTGAGGAACGAGAGTAGCACACTCCCGAGCTTGCGCGAGGAAGGCATTCCTGCGGTCGAGCGAGGCAGGCGGAAGCGGTTGCCTTTCGTGTAGTCGGCGATGTTGGCCACGACGGGCTGGACGAGTCTGTCCATCTCATCGGCGGGCATCTGGCCGTCCGCATCCATCTTGACGACGATCGTGTGTCCGTCAGCGAGGGCCGCGCGGTAGCCGGTCACCATCGCGCCGCCGACCCCCCGATTGGCCTCGTGACGCAGCACGTGGGCGCGAGGATCTCCGACAGCACGGGCGACTTCGCTGGTGTCGTCGGCGCTTGCATCATCGACCACGTATATGGCGTCGACCCATGCGGGGACCGCCCGCATCGCTTCACGGATGTGGGCGGCCTCGTTGAACGCAGGCATGACGACTGCGATGGATTCGGGCAGCTCGGGTCGAGCCTTCGGTGTGTGGAGCATGAGATCGAGTCCCCTCGTTCGAGCCGCGGACATCATAGCACTGCGGCGCGACGACTACCGCCCGCGCGCGAGAGTGCGAGCCGTAGGCTCAAGATCCCCACGTGGCGACCTCTAGGGCAGGCCGAACGTCACGCCTCCTGCAGGTCCCGCCGCCGGAATGCGATGGCGCCGACCGCGATGCCCGCCAGGCCGATCGCGAGCATGACGACTGCGGCAGCGAGCTCGATATCTGCCCCGGGCGCGGACGCGATGTGCCGAAACGGACTCGCGTCGAGGACGGCTTCGGGAAGGTCGAGGTATCCTCCGACGAAGTCGAGGAGATAACTTGCGACGACGAGTCCGAGCGTGAGCGATGCGGTCAGGCGCGGTACGAGTCCGAACAGCGCGAGGCCGAGACCGAGGAAGAGCAGCGAAACCGGGACGATGTTGAGCGCACCCCGGAGGGCGTCGGCGAGCGTGATGGGTGTACCCGTGACCGCCGTTCCCGCCCACGCGGCCAGTCCTGCAACGATCGCGACGGAGACCGTCGCGGCTGCGGCGATCGCCGTCCGGGTGAGGAGCCAGCGCGTTCGGCCGATCGGGCGCACGAGCAGGTGTTCGATGCGCCACGATGCCTCCTCTTCACGGATCGAGGCCGCTTGACCCGCTGCAAACACCGCCAGGAGCGGGGCGATGAAGAGTGCGAAAGTGAACCCGAGGATCCCTTCGAGGGAGTCGATCCGGCCCCAGCCGGCTTGAGCAGCCACTTCGACGGTCGTCGGCATCGCCGTGGCGGCGTCGGCGAAGTCGTGCGCTATCATGGCGAAGACGATGGAAACGATCGTTATCACCGCCCCCCAGATCACCGCCGCTCTAGCTGTGATCCGTGCGGCCAGGCCCGCAGCGCTCTTCACGGGGCGTACGCGGTCGGCGGCACCCTCCCTCGCAGTGATCACGCCGCCGTGCAGGTCGCGTTTTGCAAGCGCGAACGCGCCCGCAAGCAGAGCGGTCGTGATGGCCGCGAAGGCGGCGACCACGATGAGCTGTGCTTCGTCTGCCTCGTGCAGGAAGCCGGTCCACCCAAAGGGGGTCACCCACCACAGCCACTCGGGCGTGCCGCTTGCGGCGGCAATCACTCGCATGCCCAGCGTGATGCCGAGCACGGTCCCGACCGTGGCGATCGCTTGGCGGCTTGAAGCGAACACCTGGCTCGCGAGCGCAGCCAGTGCCGCGAATGCGGCTGCCATGAGGGCCATCGCCGCTCCGAGCGCCCACGACGTCGCGGTGTCCATGCCAAGCGCCGAGTGGGATAGGCCGATCGCGATGCCGAAAGCGGCGAATACGGTTAGCATCGCGGTCACCGCGGCAGACAGCAGCCCGTGCGGCGTGATGGCACCGGCGCGCAACGGCTCGATATGCCCTGCCTCCTCGGCGCTGCGCAGCAGTCTCCCCGCCGCGCGCATGCCCCAGACCGCGACGAGTATCGCGAACATCCCCCAGCGAGAGAGAGTGAAGCCTTCAACGGTCGCGATCTGGCTGTACGGTCCCACCAGCGCCTCGAAGGCGGGAATCCCCTCGAGCTGGGCGAGCGCTTGGAGCTCTGCTTCGGTCGTGTAGCGGTCCTCGAACGTCGCGATGACCGCTGCACCGATGCCGGCGAGCGCGAGCGTCCAGGCGATCGTCGAATTGCGCAGGAGGCGCAGGTAGTGGCGGTAGAGGCGGAGCCATGCCTTTCGGGAGGCGCTCATGCTGACCAGCCCCTCACTCGTCGCTGCCCGGCTGGTCGGCGGGCTCGGGCGCAGCCGCCGCGGCAGCGGGCTCCTCGGCAGACTCCTCGTAGTAGGCGTGGAAGAGCTCCTCGAGCGAAGGCTCCCGCATCTGGATGGACGTCACGGTCGCGCTCGCAAGTGCTTTGAGCAGCGGGTCTGTCGAGCCGGACACGTGCAGGCGGAGCATCCCGTCCGAGATCGACACGTCCTCGACGCCCGATATGTCGTCGAGTGCCGGCGGGTCGCCCTCGAATGTCGCTTCGACCGTGTTGGCGTGTAGGTGCCGCAGCTCGTGCAGCGCACCCTCTTCGACGAGCACGCCCTCGCGGAGCACGGCCACACGGTCGCACACGGCTTCCACCTCGCTCAAGATGTGACTCGACAGAAAGATCGTCTGCCCCCGGGCCTTCGCCTCGCGCAGGCACTCCTGGAAGGTAGCGGTCATGAGCGGGTCGAGTCCGCTCGACGGCTCGTCCATCACGAGGAGGGGTGCGCGCGTCATGAGCGCGGCGATCACCGCGATCTTCTGGCGGTTGCCCTTCGAGTAGCTGCGCCCCCGCTTGGTGTCGTCGAATTTGAAGCGCTCCACGAGCTCGTCACGGTAGTCGCGGTCGTACCCGCCCGACACCTCGCCGAGCAGGTCGAGGATCTGCCGACCGGAGAGCTGCGGCCACACGTTGAACTCGCCCGGTATGAAGGCGAGCCGCCGGTGTACTCCGACCGGGTCGCGCCACGCGTCGAGACCGAAGAGCTCGGCGGTCCCGCTCGTCGGCCTGAGCAAGCCGAGGAGCGTGCGCAGCGTCGTGGTCTTGCCAGCGCCGTTCGGCCCGAGCAGGCCGACGATCTCGCCTTCTGCGATCTCGAGGCTGAAGCGGTCGAGTGCGGTGAGCGAGCCGTAGCGCTTGGTGAGTTCTGCGAACCGCACGACTGGCGTCCCGTTGGTTCCAGACATGGCGATGTTCCCCCGTCCTGCAGGCCGATGGCACATAGGTACCCTGTACCCGTTTGCGCCCGGTTGAGAGGGGATGGGACACACGACGCTAACATGTACGAAACACCAGCATGCTTCACTCTTCGAATGGATGCCGACGACACAACGCTGATGGCTGCAGCTCGTGAGGTCGACGAACTTGCGGCGCTGCTCGAGGTGAGCCAAGCGATGGGCTCGTCGTTCGAGCTCGACCGAAATCTGCGCAAGGCGATGCGCAGTCTCTCCGAGCACCTCGGCCTGACTCGTGCAACCGTTACCGTAGTCGATCCTGAGACGAAAGACTTGCGCATAGCGGTGGCGTATGGACTCACGCGCCAGCAGATCGCTCGCGGGACGTACCGCATCGGCGAAGGCGTGGTGGGACGTGTCGTCGCGAGTGGCGAGCCGATGGTCGTTCCCGATATCGGGGATGAGCCGCTGTTCCTCGATCGCACCGGCTCCCGGGTCGACCGGAGTGACGTGTCGTTCGTCTGCGTGCCCATAAAGTTGCGTGGCGAGATCCTCGGGGTGCTCTCGGCCGACCGCGTGTTCTCCGAGGAGACCTCGCTCGACGAAGACGTGCGCGTGCTCGAGATCGTGGCATCGATCATCGCGCACTCGCTCAGCCTCTACCACGCGTACATGAAGGAGCGGGACCGCAGCGAGCGACTCCGCGGGGAGCTGCGCGGCAGGTACAGTCTGCCGAACATCATCGGTGACTCGGACACCATGCAAGAGGTGTTTCGGATGGTGGGCAAGGTCGCCGCAACTTCGGCGACGGTTCTGCTGCGCGGTGAGAGCGGCACCGGAAAGGAGCTCATCGCCAACGCGCTGCACTACCAGGGATTGCGGCCCAAGGGGCCTCTCGTCGCGATCAACTGTGCCGCGCTGCCGGAGAACCTGCTCGAAGCCGAACTCTTCGGTTACGAGAAGGGGGCGTTCACGGGTGCGCACGCGAGCAAGCAGGGTCGGTTCGAGCTGGCTCGCGGCGGCACCATCTTCCTCGACGAGATCGGCGATGTGAGCCCGACCATCCAGGCGAAACTGTTGCGGGTGCTCCAGGAGCACACCTTCGAGCGGCTCGGTGGCACCAAGACGCTCACCACCGATGCGCGGGTCGTCGCAGCGACCAACCGGGACCTCGAGAAGATGAGTTCGGTCGGGGAGTTTCGCGAGGATCTCTACTGGCGCCTCAACGTGGTGCCGATCTTCCTTCCACCCCTGCGCGACCGTCCCGAGGACCTGCCGCTGCTGATCGAGCACTTCCTCGAGCGGTTCGGGCGGGCGAACAACCGTCACGTCGGCATCTCGACGGAAGCGATGCGCATCATGCTCGGCTACCACTGGCCCGGCAACATCCGTGAGCTCGAGAACACCATCCAGCGGCTCGTGGTGCTCACGGACGGCGACATCATAGTCTCCGAGGACCTGCCGATGCACCTGATCATGCACGGGCTCGAGTCGCCGGATGTGGACTCGCTCACCCTAGACGAGGAGGTCGAGATGCTCGAGCGCGCGCGCATCACGGCCGCGCTACGGCAACACGGCTTCGTGCAGTCAAAGGCCGCGCGCGCACTCGGGATCACGCCACGCCAGCTCGGCTACAAGGTGCGCAAGTACGATATCGAGGCGTAAGGCGACTGCGCCGGCTACTCTTCGACGCCGATGAGAACGGCCGTCGCCTTGAACAACGCGACCACTTCGCTGCCTTCCGAGATCACTAGGTCATCGACGGCTTCGGCGGTCAGAGTCGCACTCACGTGGTTGCCGCTGCCGATATCAACCTTCACGAGCGCATTGATCGGGCCGCGGGTGATCGAGACGACGGTGCCCTTTAGCTGGTTGCGAGATGAGATTCGCATAGGTGGTGCCTCCTGTTCGGAACGAGTGGTGCGTGATCAGAGTGCGGTCGGGCGGCTGGCGCCGATCGTGCGGGTGTGGCGACGCATCAGTTCATCGTACCGAGCACGGCGGGACCGAGCGCGTGCAG
Organism: Coriobacteriia bacterium; assembly: GCA_007125735.1. GTDB lineage: Bacteria > Actinomycetota > Coriobacteriia > Anaerosomatales > SLCP01 > SLCP01. The sequence continues at coordinate 9,479 of SLCP01000177.1, forward strand.
GAGCGTGCGTATCTCCGGCGTCCCGGGGTCGGTCAGGAGTTCGCGCGGTGAGCCGACCTGCACGACTCCGGTTCCGCTGTAGACGACGAGCGCATCGGCGAGGTCGAACGCCTCGAGCGGATCGTGGGTCACGAGCACCACAGGGATTCCGTGCTCGCGCTGGATCGAGCGGATGAGGTCGCGCATCTCGACGCGTACCGGAAGGTCGAGCGCAGAGAACGGTTCGTCGAGCAGGAGCAGGGAGGGCTTGGGGGCGAGCGCTCTAGCGAGTGCGACCCGCTGACGCTGCCCGCCCGAGAGCTCGGCAGGACGGCGCCGAGCGAGATCGGCGATGCCGAGAGCGTCGAGGCACTCGGCGGTGCGGGCGGCGCGTGCCGCGCGGCCGAGGCGGTGCAATCCGAACTCGACGTTGCCGGCGACCGTGAGGTGCGGGAACAGGTCGGCTGCTTGCGAGACGAGCCCGATGTCGCGCTCCTGCGGCGCGACGAACGTGCCCGTCCGGGTGTCGGTGAGCGTGCGGTCGCCGACGCGGACCCAGCCGTACTCGGGTCTGACCGTGCCCGCGATCACCGAGAGGGTCAGCGTCTTGCCCGCCCCCGAGTAGCCGAAGAGCACCGTGACGCCACCGGGCGTGGACCAGCCGGTGTCGAGCGAGAACTCTTCTCGTGCGAGTCGCACTCTGACCGAGAGCTCGCTCACCGTCTCACCTCCTGGCCGAGGCGGCCTGCGGCGAGCAGGAACCCGGCCGACACCGCAGTGAATATCGCGACGAGCACGGACGCCGAGGCCCAGTCCGCGAAGATGACCGCGTTGTAGATCTCGAGTGCCATCGTGTTGGTGCGGCCGGGTATGTTGCCGGCAACCATGATCGTGGCGCCGAACTCCCCGAGCGCTCGAGCGAAGGAGAGCACGAGGCCCGCCACGATGCCGCGTGACGCGAGTGGGAGCGTGACGAGCAGTGCGGTAGCCAGGCGCGACCGACCGAGCAGGTGGGACGCCTCGATCATCTGCGGCTCCACGCCCTCGATCGCGGCGCGCGCGGTTCGCACCGTGAGCGGCATCGAGACCGCGAACGCCGCGAGCACGGCCGCCTGCCAGGTGAAGACGAGCTGCGGCTCCCGATCGAACAGCGCGCGTGTCAGCTGGCCAAGCACGCCGTTGCGTCCGATGAGGAGGAGAAGGTAGTAGCCGGTCACGACCGGCGGGAGCACGAGCGGAAGCGTCACGAGCACGTCGAGCACGTTCTTGCCCGGGAACTCGTAGCGCGCGAGCACGTAGGCGAGCGCGACGCCGACGACCGCAGTGAGCGCGGTCGCCCACGCGGCTACCTGGAACGAGAGTCTCAGCGGGAACGCGATGTCGGCGATCATCTCGGCCACGGTCACTCCCACCGCTCGAATCCGTGGCGGACGAGGATCGCCTGGCCCGGCTCTGACAGTACGTACTCCACGAACGCGGTTGCCGCATCCGGATTGTTGGAGGCCGCAAGCGGCACGATCACGTAGCGCGAAGGAGGGAGATCACTGCGCTCTGCGACGTATGCGGTCTCCACACGACCGGTGGCGTTCGTCGCCTCGTTGGCGAAGATGAGTGCGGCTTGCACCTCGCCGCTCTCGAGGAAGCCGAGTGCCTGGGCGGAGTTCTCGCCGTAGACGAGCAGCGGTTCGACCTCGTCCCACGCTCCCAGTGACTCGAGCCACTCGCGCGCTTTCGCGCCCGCGGGCGTGGTGTCGAGGTTGCCCGTCGCGACTCGTGTCAGGCGGGAGAGACCTTCGGGTCCGGCGACGCCGGCAGGGTTCCCGGGCTCCACGATGATCGCGAGTCTGTTCGCGGCGAAGGTCGCCGCGTCCTCGGCGGATGCGAACCCTCCCGCCACGAGCTCGTTCACCTGCCGAGGGGCTGCCGAAGCGAACACGTCGACCGGCCCCCCGCCTTCGATCTGCTTCTGGAGCACTCCCGAGGCTCCGAAGTTGAAGAGTACTTCGACGCCGGTCTCCCGCTCGAATCCCTCGGCGATCTCGGCGAACGCTTCACGTAGCGTTGCCGCTGCCGAGACCTGAAGTGGGCCGGACGTGGCGGCGGACAGGGCGGGACCCGGGGACGAGGCGGGGTCCTCGGCGACCAAGGAGCAGCCGCCGAGGGCGAGGGCGGCGGCTACGAGTGCCGCGGCCAGTAGAGGCCAGGTCATCGCGATCCGCGACCGGCTCATCTCACACCGCCTCGCAGTAGTCCTCGGCGAGGCGTGCTATGAGCGTCTCGGTCTCCATGTCGCGGTCGCTGCCGATCAGGCCGCACGCATCGGCGCGGCACTGCTGGCAGTGGCTCATCTGGCTCAGGTGCTCCTCACACACCGTCCGCATGGCATGGATATCGGCCGGCGAAGGGGGCGTCACATCGCGGAAGCGCGCCTGCGGGATGAGCGGCAGAATGTTGCCGAGGCGCGCTCCCGCGTCAGCGGCGATGCTGGCGACCGCCGGCAACTCGAAGTCGTTCACGCCAGGGATGAGCACGGAGTTCACCTTGACGACGAGTCCTGCCTCGGCCGCACGCCGCAGACCGGCCCATTGACGGTCGAGCAGGTGCTCCGCTGCGTCCCGCCCGCGCATGCGTTCGCCATCGGGTCCCGAGACCCAGGCATAGACTTCCTCGGCGGTCTCGGGCATGACGGCATTGATGGTTACGGTGAGCGATCGCACCCCGACCGCGACGAGGTCGGCCACCCGGTCCGGCAGAGCAAGACCGTTGGTGGAGACACACGTGATCGCTTCGGGGTAGATGCGGCGCACCAGATCGAGCGTCTCGAACGTCTCCTCGTTGGCGAGCGGATCGCCCGGCCCCGCGATGCCCACCGCGGCGATGCCGCCCGTGCGCTCGACGACCGCCTGCAACCGGTCGACCGCCTCGTGCGGCGAGAGCACGATACTGGCCACCCCGGGCCGCGACTCGTTCACGCAGTCGTACTTGCGAACGCAGTAGCCGCACTGGAGGTTGCATTCGGGGGCGACGGGAAGGTGTACCCGTCCGGTCGTGCGGTGGGCCGCTTCCGAGAAGCAGGGGTGGTTCTTCATGACGATGCGCTCGTTCGCCCGAGCGCTGCATGCAGTCTGTGTCATCTCACGCCTCCGTGGTCCCGGCTGATGGTGCCCTAAGAAGCGCAAGGCGCGTGCCACCGCTACACACTGCTCTAGCTGGGGTTTTGCAGCCCGTGGCTGTGGGGTTCCCGACGGTTTCGTGGGAAGCGCGACAGAAATGTCGCACTTCCCACGGGTGATCTCAGCACGCGGTGTGGGTCTGGGCCTTCTTCGCGCACACCTTCGCACACGCCTCGCAGCCGATGCATGCGCCGCCGTCGGCGATACTCATCACCATCGTCGCGCACTCTTCCTCGTCGTCATCGTCGTCCTCGAACGGCTTATCGATGGGGGCGAGCACACCGCGCCCGCACACTTTGTAGCAGCGGCCGCAGCCGATGCAGGCCTCGTAGTCGATCGCCTCGAGGAAGCTCGGCGACCACGGGCGGCCATCGCGTGTCGTCGCGGCCTCCATCAGCAGACCGCCGCCTCGTCGCTCTCGCCGGTGCGGATGCGCTCGGCGCTGTCGAGCGGGCAGACGAATATCCTGCCGTCACCGTAGTTGCCCGTAGTGTTCACGCTCATGATCGCCTCGACTGCCGCCTCGACCGCCTCGTCGGGCACCATCATGGTGATCATGCGCTTGGGCACGAACTGCGCGTACTTAGGCAGGGTGTGCTCGAGCGCGTACGTGGAAGGCGTGGGCTTGAGCTTGACGTGCAGCGAGTTGCAGGTCGCGGCGTCCTGGTCCATGTCGGCGAGCGTGCATGCGACATCGCCCTTCTGCCTGCCGCGCCCCTCCACCGACTGGATCGACATCGACGGGTAGCCCGCTTCTTCGAGTGCCATCTTGGTCTCCGGAAGCTTGTCTCGGCGGATGACCGCACAGATCTCCTTCATCGTTTCTCCTCTGTCGGGGTCCGAAGGCCTACAGGCCGGCCTCGCCGGTGCGGATCGTGTAGGCGGTCTCGACCGGGGAGACGAAGATCTTGCCGTCGCCGATGAACCCGGTGCGCGCCTTGTCCTCGATCACGGCGACGACGTTTTCGACGCTCTCGTCGTCGACGACGGCCATGATCATCGTCTTGGGGAGCTCGTCGTAGTAGACGGGTCCCACCTGCAACCCTTTCTGCTTGCCCCGGCCGAAGACCGCCATCTTGGTGAGCGAGCCGTGCCCAGCACCCTCGAGCGCCTGGACGACCTCCTGCTCCTTCTCGGGCCTGATGAACGCGCGTACCATCTTCATGTCTCGTCCTCTCTCCATTCGAGTGATACCTGGTCGGATCGATCCTCTCTAACCACCACAGTCGGCAGTGCCGCACGCGCAGTCGCCGTCCGGCTCGACCGGCTCGCGAGGTCCTGCGCACTCCTCGCCGGCGAGTGCACGGCGCATCCATGGCGCGGGCCGGTCGCGCATCGTCTCGGCCAGCTTCTCGGCGGTCGGCTCGATCGCGGTGCTCGGTTCCGCTTTGAGCGGCATGATGCCTCGGCGCACGAGCTTCGCGGCGCTCGGCCCGCCGATCTCGGTGAAGTAGACGATCCGCACATCGGCGAGCTTCTCGATCTTGGCGCTGAGCGCGTCGTCGTGGACCGCCCCCAGGCCGCGTGTCGAGACGACCTCGGTGTCCAGGTCGCCCTCGGCGACCTTGCGCAGCTCGACGAAGCGGCCGCCCTCGGGCGTGATGTCCCAGATCGAGAACGTGCCTGCGCGGCCGAAGTGCTCGTCGATCGCGGTCCCGGCGGTGGTTGCGAATGCGACCTTCATCGCATGACCCCTTTCTGTGTGTCGGTATCGTGGTCGTGGCGCTCGCACTGGGCGAGTAGGCTCGCTGCCGTATCGACGACGCGAGCCGCGCCGGTGTATCCGATGGTGAGTTCGCGTGCCGCGCCGTATCGGTCGGTGATGGGGAAACCGGTGGCGAGGTGGGCGGCGCCGAGGCGCGCGGCGGCGATGTCGCCGCGGGAGGAGCCCACGAGCAGCGCGGTGTCCTCCGGGACGCTCGCGAAGTCGCCAACGAGCACGCTCCCGGCGCGGATGCGTACGGCGTGTGAGGGTGCAGTGGGCAGCACGGCGGTCGTGTCGGCTGCGACTTCGGCGAAGAGCTCGGCGAGTGAGCGCGCGTGGTCGGGCTCGAGGGCGAGGGTGACGCGCGATCCCGCGAGCTCGAGGTGGGCGTCGCGCATCGCATCGACGAGCGCACGTCGCTCGCGCTCGAATCGGGGCAGCGGGGGACACCCGGCGATCGCCGCCAGCGTGGGGAGCAGGAGATCGCTCGCCCCGAGTCCGTGTACCGACTCGAGCACGGTGTGCGGGGTGCCGAACCGCTCGGCCAGTCGCGCCGCCATGGGTGCGAGCGAGGCCCCGAGCACGAGCGTGTGCGCAGAGCGGCCGACGGAGCTCAGCTCGGCGATGGTCGTCCCGCCGCTCGCGAGCGGAGAGAACCCGTCGCGCGCGCCGTCGAGCGCGGCGATGTCCGGGACGAGCACGGGCGCAAGCCCGAACGACTCGATCGTATCGCGCAGCCAGAGCGCGTCGGCGGGCGTAAGGTGCGCGCCTGCCAGCACGGTGATCTGCGCGGGATCGAGGGGCGCACCGGCAGCCGAGCCCTCGGCCAGTCCGAGGAGCGCTTCGATTGCGGCGGCATACCCGCTCTCGAAGCTTCCCTCGTAGTCGGGCGCGTGCACCGCGACGACAGCCGCGTCGAGCTCGCGGTCGAGCGCCCGTGAGAGCGCGCCGACGTCGTCGCCCTTGACCTGGGAAAGACCACCGCTCACGATCGCGATCACGTCGGGCTCGGCCGAGGCGGCGATCCCGCGGACGGTGCGCTCCGCAGCCGCATCGCTCCCCATCACCACGTCTTCGGTGAAGAGCTTGGATGTCGCGAGTGCGATGGGCTCGTTGTAGTGTCTGATGGCGAGCACCTTCTCGAGGAACGCGCAGCCTTGCGCGGCGTGGAGCACGGGTACCGCGCGATCGATGCCTTGGAGCGCGATAGCGGCACCGAGACTCGGCGCGCTGTGGATGGGATCGATGAGGCCGCTCCGCTCCGCCGCGATCACGGGCGTCACCGCGGCCGGGGACGGGCACGCCGCGGCGCTTCCACGCTCGGTTTCGTAGTAGCGGATCGAGGCGGCAAGATCGCGGGCGATGGCCACGAGCCCCTCGTAGCCCGCGTAGGCGTGCTCGCGCTCCTGGTTCACGTCGATGAACGGCCACCCCTCCTTTGCCGCGAGGTAGCGGTTGCGTCCTCCGGCGACGAGCAGATCGGCGCGTCCGTCGGCGAAGTAGGAGCGCAGCACCGCAGGCGACGTGTCTTCGAGCAGCGGCACGGCGTCGCCGAGGGCCTCGCGGACCTTCTCCTCGTCCTCCACACTCGATTTCTTGGTGCCCACGGCGACTGTCTCGATATTGAGGTCGGCAAGAGCGCTCGCCATCGACCAGCTCTTCACGCCGCCCGAGTAGAGCACCGCGCGCCGCCCGGCAAGCGTGTCTGCGTACGGCGTAAGCGCCGATGCGAGCTCGGCCTCGCGCCGTGCGATCACGGCGTCGACCCGCGCGCGGACGCCTGCGGCTTCCGGCACCTCGGCTTCGAGCAGGTCGGCGATCGCTCTCAGCGAGCGCGCGGTCTCTGTCGAACCGAAGAAGCTCACCTCGACTGCAGGCACGCCCCACCCGCGGGTGAGGCCGCTCGCGACGTTCACGAGCGCACGGCTGCAGACGAGTGCCGCAACCTTGGCACGGTGCGACCAACGGATCTCTTCGAATCGTGCGTTGCCGGTGATGTGGGAGAGCACGCGGATTCCGCACTCGGCGAGCAGCGGCTCGATGTAGGCAAGGTCGCCGGCGACGTTGTACTCGCCGATGAGCGCGATGTCGGTCGGTGTGGTGTCGGGCGGCTCGGCGGTGCCGATCACGTGCTCGAGCAGCGTATCGCCCGCGATGCGGTTGCCGAGGTTCTTGGGCCCCACGAACCCGGGGCTGTTCACCGGGACCACCGGTACTCCAAGCTCCACTCCAAGCCGGGCACACGTGGCGTCGATGTCCTCGCCGATGAGACCAGTCACGCACGTGCCGTACACGAACACCGCCGTGGGGCGCTCGCGGCCCACGACCTCGCGCACGGTCTCTTCGAGCCGGTCCTCTCCGCCGTAGACGATGTCGAGTTCGGTCATGCCGGTCGAGAACCCGCGCCGGTGGAGATCGCCGGCGGTCGAGTGCACGCCCCGACCCTGCCACGAGATCCCGCAGCAGGAGACGGGGCCATGCACCACGTGTGCCGCGTCCGCGATCGGCATCAACACGATCGCCGCGCCGTCGAACGCGCACGACTCACCTCCGCGCGAGCGGCAGACCTTGTGCTTGTTGTCGACGGCGCATCCGTCGGCGAGTAGTCTGTCGAGTGCGACCGTCATGGCGTACGCCTACCGCACCAGGTCGAACGAGGTCGTATCGATCGCCGCGCGGTCCATCTCCTCGAGGACCGTGTTCACGATCAGTTTGAGCAGGTTCACCGCGCCGTCGTACCCCACGATCGTCTCCTTGTAGAGGTGGTGGCGGTCGTGGATCGGGAAGCCGACGCGAACGAGCGGCGTGCGCGTGTCGCGCCAGAGGAACTTGGCCGAGGACGGGCCGATGAGCAGGTCGACCGGCTCGGTGCACATGAGCGAGCGCAGGTGCCACATGTCCTTCTTGATCCAGACCGTCGCATCGCTTCCGGCCTCGCTCGTGGCGAGCAACTCCTCGGCGGCGCGCTTGAACTTCTTGTCGCCGTTGGTGCACACCACGTGTACCGGCCGGCCGCCCATCTCGAGCAGGAACGAGATCACTCCGAGAAGCACGTCCGGATCGCCCACGAGCGCGAAGCGCTTGCCGAAGACGTAGGGGTGCGAGTCGACCATCGCATCGACCGCACGCCCGCGCTCCATCTCGAGCTCGTAGGGGACGGGCGAGCCGGTCACGCGCGTGACCTCGGCGAGGAACTCGTCGGTACCACGCACGCCGATCGGATTTGCGAGTACGACCTCCTGCTCCCAGTCGCTCTTGATGAAGGCGGCGGTCTTCACGGTCGGGAAGCGCTGCAGCATGAAGGTCGCCTCGGCGTTGATCGCTGCCGCGGCCTCCTCCTGAGTGGTGCCTCCTTCGGGGTAGAGGTCGTAGCTGCCGAAGTTGGGCGCGTCGACCACATCGCTCACGTCGGCGAGCACGCGGGCGTTCACGCCCATCGCGCGCATCATGCGCTTGATCTCGCGGTAGTCGCCCGAGTAGGTGTCGAAGCCCGCGACGATGTTGATCGAGCCGTCCGGCTCGCCCTTCTCGCCCGCAAGCTCCTCGAGGATGCCTTTAAGCATGAGGTCGTAGCCGTTGAGGTGGCTGCCGGTGAAGCTCGGCGTGTGGGCGAAGGGTACCGGCAACTCCTCGGGGATGGCGCCGTTCGACTTCGACTGCTTGATGTAGGCTCGCAGGTCGTCGCCGATGACCTCGGCCATGCACGTGGTCGAGACTGCGATCATCTCCGGGCGGTAGACCGTATGCGCGTTCTCGAGCCCCTCGGTCATGTTCGAGATCCCGCCGAATACGGCCGCGTCCTCGGTCATAGAGGAGGAGACCGCGGCAACCGGCTCCTTGAAGTGACGCGTCAGGTAGCTGCGGAAGTAGGCGGTGCATCCCTGCGAGCCTTGCACGAACGGCATCGTCTTGGCGAAGCCGAGGGCCGCGTAGATCGCGCCGAGGGGCTGGCACGCCTTGCACGGGTTGATCGAGACGGCTTCGCGGGCGAAGTTCAGCTCCCGGTACTCGTCGGAGCGCGTCCACTTGGCGACCTCTGCGATACGCTCGTCAGGGTGGACGTTCTCGAACTCCTTCTTGCCTTCGAACTGCTCCTGGTATTCGGGCTGGCCGAATAGCTCGTTGTGGTCGTGTATCTCAGCCATGTTCGTTTCCTCCTAGCCGGCTTTGAGCACAGGTGCGTCGGTTGCCGTCGCCGTCTCGCCGGGCTTGCGCACGAGCGACCACGTGGGGCTGTTGACGGTCATGTCCATGTCGCGCGCGAAGACCTTGAAGCCGTCGAAGCCGTGGTAGGGGCCCGAGTAGTCCCAGCTGTGCATCTGGCGGAAGGGGACGCCCATTTTGTGATAGGCGTACTTCTCCTTGACCCCTGAGCCCACGAGGTCCGGCTTGAGGCGCTTGGCGATCTCCTCGAGCTCGTAAGGGGTCGCGTCGTCGACGACGATCGAGCCCTCTGGCATGAGCGGATAGGTGCGCTGGTACTCGTCCTTGTGACCGAACTCGTACCCTGCGGCGATGATCTGCATGCCGAGGTCCTCGTACGCCCCGATCACGTGGCGCGGACGCAGGCCGCCCACGTAGAGCATCACCGTCTTGCCCTCGAGGCGGGGCTTGTACTCCTCGATGATCGCGTCCATCTCGGGCTTCATGCGCTCGATGAGCGCCTCGGCGTTCGCCTGGATCGTCTCGTCGAAGTGCGAGGCGATCTCGCGGATCGACGCGTAGATCTTCGTCGGGCCAAAGAAGTTGTACTCGACCCACGGCACGCCGTACGTCTCCTCCATGTGCCGGCAGATGTAGTTCATCGACCGGTAGCAGTGGATGAGGTTGAGCTTTGCCTTGGGCGCGTTCGCGATCTCGGCGAGGGTGGCATCGCCTGTCCACTGCGCGATGACCCTGAGCCCCATCTCCTCGAGGATCCGCCGGCTCGCCCATGCGTCACCGCCGATGTTGTAGTCGCCGATGATCGTGACGTCGTAGGGGGTCGTCTCGATGTCGGTGTCGGCCTTGTCGAAGACGTGGTCGCGGATCGCGTCGTTGGCGATGTGGTGGCCGAGCGACTGCGACACGCCGCGGAAGCCCTCGCAGCGCACCGGCACGACGGGCTTGCCGATGTCGGCGGTCTTGGCCTTGGTCACGCTCTCGATGTCGTCCCCGATGAGCCCGACCGGGCACTCGGACTGCACCGAGATGCCGCGTGCGAGCGGGAAGAGCGAGTCGAGCTCGTCGACGATCGTAGCGAGCTTCTTGTCGCCTCCGTAGACGATGTCGCGCTCCTGGAAGTCGCTCGTGACGTGCAGCGTACCGAAGGCGTCAACGCCCGTGGTGCCGTTGTAGTAGTTGCGGCGCGACCAGTTCGAGTAGGCGCCGCACCCCACCGGCCCGTGGCTGATGTGGATCATGTCTTTGATCGGTCCCCAGACAACGCCCTTCGAGCCGGCGTACGCGCATCCTCGGACGGTCATGAGGCCGGGACGCGACTTGACGTTGGACTTGACTGCGCAGCCCGAGCAGGTCCCGGACGGGTCGTTTGCGGCGATGTGCTTCGCGCGGTCTTTGCGGGCCTTCTCGGGGTAGACCTCGAGGATCTCGTCGATGGCCTTGGTGGTCTGGTTGATCTTGGCGCTCGGTGTCGTCATGGCTTATGCCACCGCCTCGTCGGCCGGCTCGGCCTCCATGATGCCGAACTCCATCAGGAGCTCCTCGAGCTCGTCGGTGGTGATCGGCGTGGGGATGACGAGGTTCGTGTTCTCGGCGATCTTACGGGCGAGCTCACGGTACTCTGCGGCCTGGTTGTGCTCGGGGTTGTACTGCAGCACGGTCTGACGACGGAGTTCGGCGCGCTGCACCTCGTTGTCGCGTGGGACGAAGTGGATCATCTGGGTGCCGAGCTTGTCGGCGAGGGCGCTGATGAGATCGTACTCGCGGTCGGTCTTGCGCGAGTTACAGATGAGTCCGCCAAGGCGCACGCCGCCGGAGTGGGCGTACTTGAGGATGCCGCGCGCGATGTTGTTCGCGGCATACATCGCCATCATCTCGCCGGAGGTGACGATGTAGATCTCTTGTGCCTTGCCCTCGCGAATCGGCATCGCGAACCCACCACACACGACGTCGCCGAGGACATCGTAGAAGACAAAGTCGAGATCGCTCGTGTAGGCGCCCTCCTCCTCGAGGAAATTGATCGCGGTGATGACTCCTCGGCCGGCGCACCCGACACCCGGCTCGGGGCCGCCGGACTCGGCGCACTTGATGTCCTTGAAGCCGGTGAGCAAGACGTCCTCGAGCTCGAGGTCCTCGACGCTGCCCGCCTCGCGAGCCATGTCCATGACGGTGGTCTGCGCCTTCTGGTTGAGGATGAGGCGGGTCGAGTCGGCCTTGGGGTCACACCCCACGATCATGGCGTGGTGACCCGCGTCGGCGAGTGCCGCGACGGTGTTCTGCGTGGTGGTGCTCTTGCCGATGCCGCCCTTGCCGTAGATGGCTATCTGACGCATGGTGTGCCTCCTTGGATCGTTGGCCTGGCCATTCCGTGCGATTCGGATGGCTCAGAAGAAGAGCGAGGCACGTGCCAATCCCGTATATGCTCTGAGCAGGGGTTTTTCCGCAGAGTTGGCCACGGGGGGAACGCTATTGTCGATTCGGCCGACAATAATGTCGGGGCGTTTCGAGGATGTTGCTGCGAGTCGAGGCAGGGTGGCGGAACTTCGGTCGGCCGTTAGCGGCCCGGTGTCGGGGTCGAGACCCTGCGCTCAGTCGCCCCTCACTCGCCGGAACATGTGCGCCACCTTCAGCCCCGCGCCGCTGCGCTCTTCGAGCACCTCGAAGCTGGCCCGTTCGTAGACGCCGCGTGCCCGGTCGCTCGCCGTCTGGAGGTAGACGCCGCTGCACTTCTGGTCGGCGGCACACGCCTCGATCACGCCTTCGAGGAGTGCACTTCCGATTCCTCGGCCCTCCGCGTCAGGTGCTACGCCGAGTGCGTCGAGGAGCACGTACGGCCGAGGAACCCGCCGGCTCGGCATCGCGGCGGAGCCCAGACACCACACGCTTCGTCGGATCCGGGGGATGAGCCGGAACCACGAGCGAGCGGTACGCACCATCGCTCGCCATCCGAACCGAGACGCGATCGCCACGCCGACGACCCGACCAGCCTCGACGGCGACGAGGGGAGGCTCGCCGGCCTCGACGGCTTTCCGCATCTGGAGGGCTATGGCTCGCTTGTGGGCCTCTCGCGTGCGCGGATCGCTCAGGTCGAACATGGCTCCCGTCACAGGTTCCGCGACTAACGCCTCCGAGATCACGCCCGCGGCCCCATCGACATGTTCGAGCGACAGCGGCTCGATGCGGAATCTGCGACCGCGATCACTCTCAGTGGTGTGGCCGTCCGCAGGCATGCTCGCTCCCTCGACTGCGACACGCTGGCGTGCCCTCTTGGTGTACCCGCTACCCACGTGGGCTACTCCCTGCTCGGGGAAGCGCGCGGTCGGTGGCGCCGGTCTCGCTGTTTGGCTAGGCTTAGAGGGGTCGGACGCACGTGAGCGTGCGCTGCCCAATCGAACGAGGGGGTTCGATCGAATGGCGAGCACGGCACATCTCGGCAGGCAGCTGACGATTGCCTGCCTCGTTCTGTTGCTGGTTTCGCTGACTGCGATAGCCGGTTGTGGCGAGGAGGCGTCAGTCGAGCAGGCGGACGACGATCGAGAGCTCCGGACCACTCCCGGTCGCTTAGACATGCGGGATGCGGTCTCTGCGTTCGAGGTCTCCGTCATGGCTTCGCAGGATTCCTACCCTGAAGGCTCCGATGTCGTCCTCATCGCAACGGGACACGACTGGCCGGACGCGCTCGGCGGTTCGGCACTTGCAGGGGTGCTCGGTGGCCCGATCCTGTTCGCCAGCACGAACACGCTGCCGGCGATCGTCGCGGACGAGATCGAACGCCTCGGGGCAACCCGAGCGGTTGTTCTCGGTGGCGATGCCGCACTGGGACTCAACATCGACGACGAACTGAGACGGTTGGGCCTGTCTGTCGAGCGCATCGCCGGAGCGGGCCGTTACGAGACTGCCGAGCGTGTCGCGCGGCGCGTCATCGAGGTCCTCGGCGACGACTACGACGGAACCGCCTTCGTGGCGACAGGAGGCTCGTACGCCGATGCCGTAGCGGTAGCCCCCGTCGCTGCCGCTCGCGGCTGGCCGGTCTACCTCGCGCACCCGACCGGTGGAATCGTCACCTACTCCGAGAACGCTTACGACGGTGTGGAATCGACCATCGTGCTTGGAGGAGTGAACGCGGTTCATGCAGGAGCCGAGGCACACTTGCGAAACGACTTCTCGGTCCTGCGTATCGCCGGTCAGAACCGTTACCACACGTCCGTGATGATAGCCGAGTACGGCATCGAAGAAGCAGGGCTTTCGTGGGCGCGCCTGGGGATGGCGACCGGTGAGGACTTCCCGGATGCCCTGGCCGGCGGGGTGCTCCAAGGCAGGATCGGGGGCGTCATGCTACTCACGAACCCCGACGTGCTCGACGCACACACGTCTGCGGCGCTTGATGTGTACGGTGACCAGATCGTGGACGTCACCTTCTTCGGTGGTGCGGATGCCATCTCGCAAGAGGTGCGAGCTGCAGTGATGCAGGCTCTCGAGTAGACAGTCGCAGCGATCGTATTCGACATGAGGGCCCGCCGCGTCACCGCCGGTTTTCTGATCCTCGAGGGCTTCATGGCCGCGCGCATGGAGAGCATGCTCGAGGACATCGGGCTCGTTGTGACCGTCGCGCCTGCGACGATGGTGCTTATCGTGGTGCTGACCGTGGGCGTGGTCGCACTCGCCCCGCTCGTGAACTACCGCCGCCTCCGTCGCATCGACATCCCGAGCACGCTTAGGGTGATGGAGTAGTGAATGGTGCCAGGTGTGGCGCTCAGGCCTAACAGATAATGGGTATGTCCTAAGACAGGGCTGCAACGGGGTCGACGATCGAAAGGGGAAGCTGATGATGCGGTCACGAATCGCAAAGGCGCTTGCATTGGGGGTAGGCGCCGCGCTGCTGATCGTGAGCGGCTGCGCGCCGATAGTGCCTCCGCTCGACACGTATGAGTTCGTGACAGAGTTCGGGAGTTTTGGAGACGCCGACGGCGAGTTCCGTAC
>SLCP01000166.1 GCA_007125735.1 Coriobacteriia bacterium
ACGAGGTCGCGGTGCATCGCGCCCGCGATGTCGCGTGCGGCGACGTAGATGTCGCCCTCCTCGGCCTCGACGAAGCCGTATCCTCGGCGGTTGACCGTGATGCGACCCACCACGAGCCCGCCCTTGCGCGCCTTATGCACCCGCTTCGACCGCGCCACACCGGCTCCTTCCACCACGCCGAGCCTACCGCACCTCGGCTACAGCGCACAGGGCTTTACCGGGGAACATAATCCGTGTATGCTCCTGCCTCACCTTCAACACTGGAGTGACTGCATGCAGCGAAACCGACGGCTCGCCCCGTGCTTCATCGGCAGCGGGACCGTATCCAATCCCCGCGATATGATCCGCGTGCTCGAGACCCTCGAGTCCCTGCACTTCATCTACACGGTCGATGACGACACCGTGGCCGCCGGCGAGGCGACGCTCGTCAAGATCATGGCCGATACGGACTCGGCGACGATGGCCGTCAACGGCTGCCTCTTCGTGAACGTCGCGAGCTTCCGCTACCTCGACTTCGAGACCACCGACGACGACATCTGCGTCGTGAACCTCCGCGGTGACGGGACGGCGCTCAGCCTCCTGGCCGTGCGCGACACCGAGTCATCGGGCATCAGCGCCGGACAGATGCGCCTCATCGAGGAGTCGGAGTTCGAGTTCTCGACCTTCGTGGTCGCCGAGGAAGAAGAGGACGAAGAGTAGCGCTCGCTGCAGCGCCGTCCGCTACCCCACCGCGCGGCTGCTACCGCGCCGCCTTACGGGCCTCTTCGATCGCGCGCTCGAGCTGGATATCGGGCTCGTCATCGTGGTGCTGCGCCATCGGGTCCATGTCCACGACGATATCGGGCTCGAGGCCCACGCCCTCGATGACGCGACCCTGCGGGGTCACGTAGTGCGCGATGGTGAACTTGATGCCTCCGCCCGACCGCAGCTCCTCGACCGTCTGCACGCTCCCCTTGCCAAAGGTCTTGGCACCCACGATCGTGGCACGGCCGTAGTCCTGGAGCGCGCCGGCAAGCACCTCGCTCGCCGAGGCGGAGTTCTCGTTGACCAGTAGCACGACGGGGGCGTCGGTCGCGACACCGCCACGCGCGCGATGCTCGATCGGAGCACGCTCGCGCTCCTCGACCCGCACGACGACCCCGTCGGCGATGAAGAGAGATGCCACCTCGACCGACGAACTCAGCAGTCCGCCCGGGTTGTTGCGCACGTCGATCACGAACGATGTGGCGCCCTCGGCGGTGAGCTTCTCGATCTCATCGGCCAGGCTCGCCGAGGACCGCAGGTTGAAGGTCAGCAGCTTGATGTATCCGACGTCGTCGATGAGCTCGCTCTCGACGTTGGGTATCTCGATGTTCGCGCGCTCGACGGTGAAGGTGAGCAGCTCGTCGTCGCCCTCGCGGCGCATCTCGAGCTCGACCGTGGTGCCTTCCGGTCCGCGGACCCGCTTGACGATCTCATCGACGGTCCACCGCTCGCGGGTGACGCCGTCGACGCCCACGAACTCGTCGTCAGGCTGGATGCCCGCCTCCTCGGCCGGGGTGCCCTCGATCACCGAGACCACGAACACGACCTCTTCGCGCTGCGAGATGTTGATTCCCACGCCTCCAAAGTCGCCGTCGGTGTGGTCGGTGAAGAACTCGAAGTGCTCCGCGTCGAAGTACATCGCGTGCGGGTCGTCGAGCGAGTCAAGCAATCCCTGGATGGCACCAGCGGTCATCGACTCCTCCGATGAGGGCATGAGCGCCTGCCGGTTCAGGATGCGCAGCACCTCTTGGACCTGCTCGCTCACGGCCGTACTCGGCGCGGGAACGCTCCTGAACCACCCAGTGACGTCGGAGACGTGGCCGACGACGAACCCGCCCATGAACGTCGCCGCCGCGAGAAGCACCGCGACGACGGACAAGCCGATGATGGTCGTTGTTCGCTTCATTCGTGACCGCCTGGTAAGTGAAGTGTGTTGGGGCTAGACCTTCAGGTACCGTCGCAGAGCGAACCCTGAGCCAAGAAGACCGATGAGGATCCCCGCTCCGAGGAGCACCGCGGAGAGCTGTAGCATCGCGGCCGTGCTCACATCGACGGGAAGGAACGGCAACGCTTCTTGCAGCCTCGGCAACACCGCTGCCTGGATCGCGACGATCGTCAGGATGGCGATGCCTGCCCCGAGCAAGCTCTGCAACACACCTTCGAGCAAGAACGGTGCCCTGATGAAGGAGTTCGAGGCTCCTACGAGCCGCATGATGCCGATCTCCTTGCGGCGCGCGTAGATGGCGAGGCGAATCGTGTTGTTGATGAAGATGAGGCTCACCGAGGCGAGCATCGCGACGAACACGACGCCCACGAGTCGGACGATCCTCGTGAAAGCGAAGAGCCGGTCGACGATCTGCTGGCCGTACTTGAGCGACTGCTCGGGATCGTCGGGCCGGTCACAGACTTGCACGAAGAGCTCCTGGGCCTTGATCCGCTCGACCATCTCTTGCACGGTCCGCGGGTCGTTGAGCGTCACGTCGAGAGAGGCGGGAAGCGGGTTCTCACGCATCGAGTCGATGATCTCGGGGCTGCCCGCCATCTCCTCTTTGAAGCGCTCGAGCGCTTGTTCCTTCGAGACGTAGTTGACCGCCTCGACAAGTTCGTCGCGCAAGAGCCAACCCTGCAACGCCTCGACGTCCGCGGTCGCCGCGCCGTCTTTGAGGAAGATCTGGATGGAGACTTTGTCCTCGACGGACTTGACCACCTCGGACACGAGGTACCCGGTCACCATCGACAAACCCACAAGCAGAAGCGAGAGGTAGATGGTGATGACCGCACCGAGGCTCATGACCCAGTTGCGGCGGAAGCTCGTCACGGACTCCTTGATGAAGTACCCGACGTTAATCGCCATAGCCGTAGACTCCTCGATGCTGGTCGCGGACGACGTAGCCGTTCTCGAGTGCGATCACGCGCTTACGCATGGAGTCGACCATCTCGCGGTCGTGCGTCGCGACGAGCACCGTCGTGCCGGTCTTGTTGATACGGTTGAACAGGCTCATGATGCCGAGCGAGGTCGCCGGGTCGAGGTTCCCGGTGGGCTCATCGGCAAGGAGGATCGGTGGCCGGTTCACGAACGCGCGCGCGATGGAGACCCGCTGCTGCTCGCCACCGGAGAGCTCGTCGGGGTAGGACTCCATCTTGTCCTCGAGGCCCACGAGGCGGAGCACCTCGGGCACCTGGGTCCGAATCACATGCTTGGACCTGCCGATGACCTCGAGCGCGAACGCGACGTTCTCGTAGGACGTCTTGTTGGGGAGCAGCTTGAAGTCCTGGAAGACGCACCCGATGTTGCGGCGCAGGTACGGTACCTTCCAGTTCTTGAGCTTCACGATGTCTTGGCCCGCCACGACTATCTGTCCGCGCGAAGGCAGCAGCTCACGCTGGAGCAGACGAATGAACGTCGACTTGCCGGAACCTGAGTGTCCGACCAGGAAGACGAACTCACCCTGTTCGATGTCGACATCGACATCGTGAAGCGCAGGCTTGTCGGTACCGTAGGTCTTCCCGACCTTGCGCATGGTTATCATGTACGACTCCTGACTCTGCCGAGGGATGGCTTTCGCACGTCCCAACGGCACATGTTAGCAAAAGCGCGCCCGCGCAGGCCGCTTGCACGAGAATTACACGATTGCGTCACAGGCGGAACAGGGAGTGGGGTGCCGAGAGTTGGGCGGTTAGAAGCGCCTGTTCCCGGTCGACCCGTGCATGTGGCATGCGGTGTTGGTGCACCCGCTCGGGAAGAAGTAGTAGCTCCTGGCCTGGGATTGGGCCCCACCCGTAGTCCTCAGGTGATCCGGCGGCGAGGCGAGGGGGTCGCTCGGATCGCCAGGGTCGTAGACATACAGGTGGCAGCTACTGCAGAAGAACCGGGTGTCAAACGCGCCGTCGACTGGCGTGGTCGGCCCACTGAGGTTTTGCACGAGCAGCATGCGGTTCTTGGGAAACGTACCGTCGAGCGCTGGTACGTCGCCGCGCAGGTTGTAGTTGTTGATCGTGCCGTGCGGCTCGTGACACGTCATACAGGAGAGTGTCTGTCCGTTCTCGTAGCCCATCACGTCTTCGTCGAGGACGGCCCCCCCTGCGCTCCCTAGTCCGTGGACTCTACCGTCCAAAGCCCAGTCTGTCTCGATGTTCTTGGCGAGGATGCCTGCATCGTCCGGAGGATCGACCCAGGGCAGCGTATCCTCGGCCTGAGGCAAACCGGCCGTCCCGTGGCAGCTGAAGCAGAATCTGTTGTAGCGCGGCAAGAGATGTGAGTCGGGTCCGTCGGCGACAGCGAGCGGAGCATCGCGGTCCTCGTCCCACTGCTCACCGGGCATGATGCCGGGGCTCCACGGATCGACGAGCGGCTTCTCGGATGTGACCGCGTGCGTGTTGTGGCAGTGCTGACACGCCATATACGTGTCGTTCGCTTCCTGTGCGCTCCTGAGGACATCGTGGCTCGTGTCGGGATCGTCTCTGAGCGTGATGCGCGCGTAGATGCTGTCCTGCCCGTTGGCGTGACACTGGAAGCATGCGTTGTACTCCGAGTAGTTCCACAGCCACTCGTTAGGTGACGCATGTGGCTGGTGGCACGTCGAGCACCTGACTTCGGTTCCGGATTCCGGATCCGCGATGTCGGTGTTGTGCACCGAATCCTCGAAGGCTTGCTCGAAGTCGAAGAGGTAGTCGTCTTTGCCGAAGTTGTGCGGATCCACCGGCCCGTGGCACCCGGACCCGTAGCAGACGGCGTTGCCCGACGTGGCCCCGTCGACCGAAAGCATCTTGGGTGAGGGCTGCGCACCACCGTGAGCGGTGTGGCAGTCGACGCACACGAACCCATACTCACCACCCTCGACGAGGGGCGTGTCCGTGGGGTGCTCGCCGCGCTCCGCTTCATTGGGGTATATCGTCACCCTGTGCGCCGAGAAGTGCTCTCGCGGCTGGCCCTCTTCATCGAGTTCGTAGAGGTACTCGCCGCGCACGTCGAACTGCGAGCCGGTTCCGTCGTGACACGTGAGGCAAAGAGCCACGTCCGTGCCGTGCTCGGACTTGAGCAGCTTGGCGACCGGCGCGTCGTGCGCCGCATGGCATACGCTGCAGGTCTCTGCATCACGAGCATCCTGGTTGCCCGTGTGCGGGGACTCCGGACCTGTCGACGCGACGGTACGGTAGTGCTTCTCGATCGAGAGGCGCCCTTCGTTGCCCTCGTCATCGACCGCGGCCACCGTATACCAGTAATGCTGGTAGACACCGACGGGCTGGTCAACGAACTCGGTGAGCGGCGCGTCGACAGAGCCGATAAGGACCCCGCCATTCCCGCTACTGTCTTCACGGTAGATGTTGTAGTGGCTGATGTTAGTCGATAGCGGCGCGGTCCACGAGAGCGTGATGGTGTCGTCCGCGCCAGTGATCTGAACGTCCGTTGGCTCGAGCGGTGGCTGGGTCGTAGCACCGATGTACCACTGGTAGGAGTCCTCGTTGGCGTCGTTCGCTGGCCGATAGTAGTACCACTGGCCCCTGTCACCGCCATACATGTGCGGCGAGTTGACCGGGCTGGCGAGGCTCTCTGCCTTGGCAGGACTAGCGCTCTGCGCGGTGATCACGTACCAGTAGCGGGTCGAGCTCTTCTTGGGGGAATCGTCGCAGAACGAGTTCTTCGTGTAGCCCTCCTGCGTGCCCGCAAGCGTCCAGTGCGTGCCCGGCTCAACTGCTGGGTCGAACGCGGGCAGTACATCACCCTCCGCCCGGTAGATGCGGTAGAGCATGTTCTGATCGGTGCCGTTCTCCCTGAGAGGCGGCTCCCAGTTCACCGCGATGCGGTGTCCTCGGATCGACTGGGCGTACACGAAACCAGGCGCCTCTGTCTGCGCGAACGCGAGTGCGGGGGTCGCCAGAAGCGCAAGCACGAACGCCAGCACGAGCGCACTCGGAACGAGCAAACTCCTGACGGCTGCAACACCCCCCGGCATCAGCCGCGGTTCGTTATCGCGCATGCGAAGACCCTCTCCGCCTCATGCCCCTTGAACTGCGTTCTTAATATGATACCACGCTCCGCACGAATCATTCCGAATACCTGCACCAACGCAACAGATTCACCACAATCAACGGGACTCGTTCAAATCGAGCACAGCACGCGTGATGTCAGCGAATGTCAGGCCGAAGTGCTCCATGAGGTCCGCCGGTTCGCCGGAGGTGCCGAACACGTCCGGCACCCCGATGCGCCTGAGCGGCACTGGTGTGTGCTCGCCGAGGGCCTCAGCGACGGCCGAGCCGAGCCCGCCGATGATCGAATGTTCCTCGCATACGACGACCCCGCCGGTCTTTCGCGCGGAGCCGGCGATCGTGTCAACATCGAGCGGCTTGATGCTCGCCACGTCGATGACCTCGGCTTCGATGCCGCGTGCGGCGAGCTCCTCGGCAGCCGAGAGCGCCTCGGCGACCATGACTCCGCACGCTGCGAGCGTGACGTCGGCGCCTTCGCGCAGGACGTAGGCGCGGCCGAGTTCGAGCTCGAAGCCCTCGGGGTGCACGAGCGGGACCGCCGCGCGGCCGAGCCGGATGTAGAAGGGTCCGGGCGTGGCAGCGGCGAGCCTGAGTGCCGCCTTGGCGGCGTGGTAATCGGCGGGCACAAGCACCCGCATGCCGGGGAGCACGCGCATGAGCGCGATGTCCTCGAGCATCTGGTGGCTGCCGCCATCGGGGCCCACGGTGATGCCCGAGTGCGTGGGGGCGAGCTTCACGTCGAGCTCCGAGTAGCAGACGGTGTTGCGCACCTGGTCGTAGGCGCGTCCCGTCGCGAACACGGCGAACGAGCCGGTGAACGCGACGCGGCCGGCCGCGGCGAGGCCCGAAGCCACGCCGATCATGTTCTGCTCGGCCACGCCGGTGTTGAAGAAGCGCTCGGGGTAGGCATCGGCGAACGTCGCCGTGGTCGTGGACTTGGAGAGGTCGGCCTCTACGGCGACGACATCGACGCCTTCGTTCGCCAGCTCGACGAGGGTGGCTCCGAACGCCTCACGGGTTGCACGCTTGCTCACAGGTCCGCTCCTCTCTCGGCCGCACCTGCGGCGGCAAGCTCCGCGAGTGCCCGCTCGGTCTCCTCGGCGCTCGGCGCCTTGCCGTGCCAGCCCGCGTCGCCTTCCATGAACGACACGCCCTTGCCCTTGATGGTCTGCGCCACCACGACACCGGGGGTGACGTCGTCGCCCCGCACGCTCGCGATGGCCGAGGCGATCGCGTCGACGTCGTGGCCGTCGCACTCGGCGACCGCCCACCCGAACGCGGCGAACTTCGCGGCGATCTCGCCGAGGCACATGACCTCGCTGCACGCGCCGTCGATCTGCAGCCCGTTGTAGTCGACGATAGCCACCAGGTTGCCGATCCCGTGGTGGGACGCGAACATCGCCGCCTCCCACACCTGCCCCTCCTGGCACTCGCCGTCGCCGAGGAGACAATAGACGGTCCGGTCGTCGTCGGGTCCGCCACCGAGGCCGAGCGCGATACCGCACGCGACCGAGAGCCCCTGGCCGAGCGAGCCGGTCGATATCTCGACACCGGGCGTCTTCTTGCTGTCCGGGTGCCCCTGCAGGATCGAGCCGAGCTTGCGCAGCGTGCGCAGGTGGTCCCTGCCGAA
>SLCP01000017.1 GCA_007125735.1 Coriobacteriia bacterium
AACTATACCCGTTCTAACTGCTACTATCTTCACGTACGTGCGCCTTCCGGGGCGACAAGCCGAAGTCGACATAGTACCGCCCACCGGAGGAATCGTTAGAGATGCATCGCAGCCGCGCATACGTCGCATTGCTCCTCACCGTCGTCTTGACCCTCGCCTCGGCACCGCTTGCCCTCGGCACGAGCCGTGCCGACATCCAAGCGTCCCAGGAACGTGCCCAGCAGGCACGCGAGGCCGCCGCACAGGCCGAGGAGGCTGCTGCCCGCTATCAGGCCGAGGCACGCGCCCTCGACGAGACCATCTCCGAGATCGCCGGGGAGGTACGCGATCTCGATCCCCGCATCGCCGAGGCGACCGACCGGACCGCCCGCCTGCAATCCGAGCTCGACGACCTCAGGGGGCAGGTCGCGGACAAAGAGGCCGAACTCGACAAGACGGCCGCGGAGCGCGACCGGCAGCAAGAGTTGCTCAATGCGCGGATGACGGCCTCGTACAAGCAGGGTACCTGGTTCTACCTCGATATCCTGCTCGACTCCAAGACCATCAACGACCTCATCGCGCGGACCACGCTCGTCCAGCGCGTCATCTCCTCGAACCAGGACCTCGCGATACAACTCGCCGACACGACCGAGCGCCTCGCCGCACAAAAGGCCGAACTCGAGCGCACGCGCGACACCGTGTCGACGAAGCGCGCGGAAGCCGCTGCCGTCGAGAAGAGCCTGCGCGACATGCGCGCGCAACGTCAGACGGCTCTCAACCGTCAGCAGTCAGTGCAAAACGAGAAGACCGCACTCATGGAGGCCAGTGAGGCCGACGCCGAACGCTGGCGTGCTCAGGCCGAGGAGGAAGAGGCCACGGCGCGCCGTCTCGAAGCCGAGCTGCGTTCGCAAGCCTCGTCCGGCGGCGGGTACTACGACGGCGTGATGGCGTGGCCGGTGCCCGGTGGCAGGCTCACCTCAGGATACGGACCCCGCACGCATCCGATCTTCGGTTCGCAGCGGTTCCATCACGGCATCGACATCAGCCGTGGGGACGGCGTCATCGTCGCCGCCGGCGACGGGACCGTCGTCCGTGCCGACTACGGCTGGAACGGCGGGTACGGCAACCTCGTCGTCATCGACCATGGAGACGGCGTGACGACCCTCTACGCTCACATCCTCGCCGGCGGCATCCATGTATCGCGCGGCCAGCAGGTCACCAGAGGGCAGGAGATCGCGCTCGTAGGCTCGACCGGCTACTCGACCGGTCCGCACCTCCATTTCGAGGTGCGCATCAACGGCGCCTCGACCGACCCGATGCAGTACCTGCGGTAGCGGCTGCACGCGAGCCGCACTCCGCGTGACCCTCACGCCGCGTCCGCTGCCTCCGCTACTCCTGCTCTGGGCGCGCGTTGAACTCGTTCATCGCCGAGTCGATGCCGCGCTCGATGATGTGGAGCACCGCTTTCACGCCGAGGAGCACCGCGTCACCGAGGTCCTCGGCCGCTTGCGGCCCCACGGGCTCTAACACGAAGTCGGCGGGATCCTGTCGGCCCGGTGGCCGCCCTACCCCGACCCGCACACGCAGGTAGTCGCCAACGCCGAGCTTCGCGTGGAGCGAGCGCAGTCCGTTATGGCCGCCGTGACCGCCGCCTCGCTTGGCCCGCACGGTCGCCGGCGGCAGGTCGATATCGTCGTGCACGACGACGATTCGCTCGAGCGGCACGTCGTAGTACTCCGCGAGGATCGCAACGGAACTGCCCGACCGGTTCATGAACGTCTGCGGCATGGCGAGGACGACGTCGTGGTCGCCGAGTCGCACCTCGGCGACCTTCGCGCCGCCGGAATCCTTCCAGTACGAGGCCCGCAGGTCCTCCGCAAGATGATCGACCACCATGAAGCCGGCGTTGTGACGCGTCGCCTCGTAACGCGGCCCGGGATTGCCGAGACCGACGACCAGGTAGGTCATGAGGCGCTACTCCTCGTCGGCCGCTTCCTCGTCGGCAGGCTCCTCGCCCACGAGAGCAGGCTCGGCAGCCTCCTCCTCGACGGCCTCTTCCTCCTCCGGCTCGGCAGTCGGCATCGTGATCGAGCAGACGACCGTCTCCGGGTCGTCGAGGATCGTCACGTTTTCGGGGACCGCGATGTCTGCGATCGTCATGGTGTGGCCGATCTCAAGAGCCGAGATATCGATCTCGAGAGAGTCAGGCAGATCGGTGGGGAGCGCCTCGACCATGACCTCGCGCGCACTCTGCATGAACACGCCTCCGGCCTTGACACCTTCGGCGTCGCCTACGAAGTCGAGCGAGACTGCGGCGTGCAGCTTCTGGTCCATGCGGATCGCCTGGAAGTCGACGTGCAGGATCGTGCCCTTGACGGGGCTGTGCTGCATCTCGCGGATCATCGCGTTGACCGGCTTGCTCTCGCCCTCGATCGCTATCGAGACGAGGGTCGCGCCGGCACTCTGGTGCGACATCATGACTTCGAACGCATGGCGGTCGAGCGCAATCGACATCGTCTCGCGCCCCGCGCCGTACAGGACGGCCGGTATCTGTCCCGCATCTGCCAGGCGCCGGTTGGCCTTGCCGGTGATCGTGCGCGGAACGGCCGTGATCGACGTGGTCTCAGACATGTGGTTCGGTCTCCTTCCGTGTGGGTCCGAGCCGGTCGCTCGGACCTCGTCTAAAGCTGAAAGTCCGGGTCGAAGAGCTCCGACACCGACTCGTCGTTGTACACGTTCTGAATCGCGTGGGCGATGAGCGGTGCCACGCTCAACACGCGGATCTTGCCACCGAGGCGCTCGCCGGGGATGCGCAACGTGTTGGTCACGACGACCTCGGTGATGGGCGAAGACTCGATACGCTCGTAGGCGGGAGACGAGAACACGCCGTGCGTCGCCGCAACGTAGACCGCCTTGGCTCCCTTGTTCACGAGGCTCTTCGCCCCCTCGGTGACCGAGCCCGCCGTATCGATCATGTCGTCGATGACGATGCACGTGCGACCTTCGACCTCGCCGATGACGTGCGTGATCTCAGCTACGTTGTGGTCGGGGCGACCCTTGTGCATGATCGCGAGACTCGCACCGAGCATGTCGGCGAACTTCTTGGCGACCTTGACCCGACCGACGTCGGGCGAGACCACGCACACGTTCTCCAGCGGCAGGTTCTCGAAGTAGTCGGCGAGGATCGGCAGCGCAGTCAGATGGTTCACCGGCTGGTCGAAGAAGCCCTGGATCTGACCCTGGTGCAGATCCATCGCGATGACCTTGTCGATGCCGGAAACAGTCATGAGGTCGGCTAGGAGCTTTGCGGTGATCGGCTCGCGCGCGGCGGACTTCTTGTCCTGGCGCGCGTACCCGTAGTGGCTCACCACGGCGGCGATGGAGCGGGCGCTCGCGCGCTTGGCCGCATCGGCCATGATGAGCAGCTCCATGATCGAGTCGTTCACCGGGTCACACGCGGAGTGCAGCAAGAAGACGTCGGCGCCTCTCACGCTCTCGAGGAACCGCACGTAGATCTCGCCGTTGGCGAACTTGTCGATCTTGACGTTGCCCAGTTCGATGCCGAGGTGCTTGGCGACTCCCTCGGCAAGCTCGGGGTTCGACGTCCCGCTGAACACCATCATGCGCTTATCGCAGTCAACCATCACTCGCCTTCCCGCTCGCTGTCGTGCTCTCCGGTTCCCTGTATGGCCGCGCGGCGGCGCGCCGTCCACCCATCCACCGTACGCTGCTCGGTGCGCTCGATGCCGAGCGCCCCGGGCGGTACGTCACGCGATATCGCACTCGCTGCGGCGGTGACCGAACCCTCACCGATCCGTACGGGGGCCACCAGCATGGTATCAGAGCCGACGAACGCGCCGTCTTCGATCACGGTCCGATGCTTCGCGAAACCATCGTAGTTGCACGTGATGGTGCCGGCTCCTACGTTGACCTTCCTGCCGATGGTCGCATCCCCGATGTATGAGAGGTGGGGCACTTTGGAGCCCTCCCCGACTGTCGAGCTCTTGATCTCGACGCACGTGCCGGCCTTCGCGTTCGCTGCCAGGACCGCTCCCGGCCTCAAGTACGCAACCGGTCCGACCACGGCACCGGGCCCCACATCAGCCCCCACGAGGATCGAGGCGTCGATCACGGCACCATCGGCGATCTGCGAATCCGTGACCCGCGTGTTGGGCCCGAGATGCACATCATCGCCGACGCGCGACTCGCCGAGCACGGTCGTCATCGGCTCGATGATGACATCGCGTCCCAGTTCGACGTGAGGACCGATCCATACGAGCAACGGGTCGGTCATCGTGACGCCGGCAAGCATGTGGCGCTCGTTGATGCGACGCTGCATGGCCTTCGCCGCCTCAGCCAGGTGTACCCGCGTGTTGACGCCGAGCGCCTCGCTCGCATCGTGGGCCGGGACGGGGATCACGCTACGGGACTCATCGCGCAGGTGCGCCACCATGTCGGTGAGGTAGAACTCACCCTGCGCGTTGTCCGTGGTGAGACGATCGAGGTCGCCGAGGAGCGCCTCGGCGTCGAAGCAGTACGTGCCGGTGTTGACCTCGCGGATCGCGATGTGCGCGTTGTCGCAATCCTTCTGCTCGACGATCGCGGCGATGTCGCCCTCCTCATCGCGAACGATGCGGCCGTAGCCGGTGGGGTCGTCCATCACCGCAGTCAACACCGCGGCACCAGCACCATGGCGGTCGCGCTCGGCGACGAGCGACCGGATGGTCTCGGCGGTGATGAGCGGGGTGTCGCCCGAGAGCACGACGAGCGACCCGGTGATCGCGCCGAGCGCCTCGCGCGCACACATGACGGCGTGACCCGTACCGAGCTGGCGGTCCTGGCGCGCGCACTCCACGCCGTCGAGGAGCGCCTCGACGGTCTCCGCTCCGTGACCCGTCACCACGACGATACGCTCGCACCCAGCCGCACGCGCCGCCTCGACGACGTGCTGGACCATAGGCACGCCGAGGATACGGTGTGCCACCTTTGGCAAGCTTGACCTCATACGCGTGCCCTCGCCCGCCGCGAGGATCAGTGCGGTCGCGCCCATGCTGCGCTCCTTGTCGTTCCGCGGACGGATCGTAAGGTCCCGCGTGGGGATTCGAGTGGCTGGGGCGGTAGGATTCGAACCTACGCATGGCGGATCCAAAGTCCGCTGCCTTACCGCTTGGCTACGCCCCAGAGCAAACCGAAGTGTAGAGAAGGCGTGCATGGCGGGTCAAATCGCCGGACGTGACGGAAGTGCCTGAGAACGCGCCCAGGGGCGAAAGACAAGGATCTCCGGCGTCTCGACTACGCCTGAGCAGTCACGCCTGCGGCGGCGGCGGCGAACGCCTCCACACCGCCTTCCTCTTCAAGCTGCCCGAGAACGGCCTGCTGAATGTGCTCGCGAGCCTCGGCGTTGATGGGATGGCAGATGTCACGGAAGTCGCCGCTGGGGAGACGACGAGACGGCATCGCCACGAACACTCCCTTGTCCCCGTTGACGACCCGAAGATCGTGAACGGCGAATGCGTCATCGATCACGATGCTGGCGATGGCGCAAACCTTGTTCATGGACACAGGACGAAGCGTCACACGAGTGATTTCCATTGAGCCCCCCCTATTGCACGACCTGAGCGAACACGCTCGCGTGTCGCCTCCCCGCGACACTCCTCTAGTGTACATCCCCATTATCCGCTCTGCGAGTCAGACTCCCCGCTCATCGACCTTGCATAGAGCACGCGCTCGGCGACGACCACGTCGACCGGCTTGTCGACGTCGGCTCCGATCGACGCGTGGGTCGTATAGACGGCCGCCCCTGTGCCCCCGATGAGCTGTCCCAGCTTGCGCTCCACCTCGGCGACGGTAAGTCTGCCGAGGAGGAGGCGAACGACGAACCGCATCCCGATGACGCGTGCCATGGCGACGGGGCTCTTACGCGTAGCGAAGACCCGCCCGCCTATCTCCTGGTTCGCCAGAATGGTCTCCGGGTCAACGAGCAGCATGTTGCCTCCGGTGACCGGGCCGCTCGCCAGTCGCACGAACGTTCGCTTCGAGCCGGGGAACTCGGAGAGCATGACGTCCTTGTTCACGAGAGGGTACACGGCGTCAGCGCCCGTCGCGAGGCCCTCTCTGACGAAATCGTCGATGGCGTCAGGCGTGATCGCCGGTATGTCCCCGGTGGTCAGAAGCACCCGCCGGTCGCCGCGGAACGCGCCGACGCCCGCGAGGACGTTGTCGACGAACGAGCCGTCGGAGACGACGATCTTCCCGACGTCGTCAGCCCACGCGCCGAGGTGCTCTGCGGTGGGCACCACCACCGCGATCTCACCGACCGTCTCGGCCTTGCGAAGCGCCTCGGCGACCCACTGGACCATGGGCTTGCCCGCTATCGGCAGCAGCCCCTTGAAGCGGCACGCCGGATCGATGACCGCCCCGTCGCCACCTGCCATCACGATAGCGTCGACCATCATGAACCGTTCCTTTCGCTGACACGTCGCACCCCGACGCTACTGGAACGGGTCGCCCGTGCCCAGAAGCCGGCGTCTGAGGCAGCCGAGGCGACCTCGAGCGCAGCGGCGCGCGTACCACAGATCGCGAACACCGCCGAGCCGCTGCCGGACACCGCACATCCTGCGACGTCAGCGCGACCGCGGCACCACTCGAGAGCATCCGCGATCCGGGGCACGATCGCTATCGCAGCGTCGGTCATGTTGTTGAAGAGGGCCTCGGCGACGGCGATAGCACTACCGCTTCCGCACGCCTCCAACACCCGCACGGGACCCGGCGCAGCCAAAGAACCGAGCCGGTCGAACTCAGCGTATGCGCGGGCAGTGGGAACCGGTGCGCCCACGTTGACGACCACGATATCGAGTGACGGTGCTTCGACCGAGTGCTCGAGCACGTCTCCTCTACCGGTGTACAACGCGGTGCCGCCCACGAGGAAGAACGGCACATCAGCGCCGAGGCCTGCCGCGATCTCCGTGAGCACGTCGGTTGCCACCTCGGTCTGCCACAGCGCCGGGAGACCGGCAAGTACCGCTGCAGCGTCAGAACTCGCACCTCCCAGCCCGGCCCCGGCCGGGATCCGCTTCTCGAGCGAGATGTGGACATCGGGAGAGCGACCGAGGCGTTCCGCGAGTGCCACCGCGGCACGGTACGCCAGGTTCTCCTCGGGCAGAATGCCGAGAGCGACATCCGCATCGAGCGAGACGCCGCGTGCGGGCGTAAGCGTCACCGTGTCCGACAGGTCGATCTCATGCAGGACCGTATCGACATCATGGTAGCCGTCCGCGCGCACCGCGCCGACTCCGAGATAGAGGTTGACCTTGGCTGGGGCGGTCATGACCACACGCACGCTACCGCTCACCGCACATCCGCCGGTACAGCACGGACGCGGAGCAGCTTGCGCGGCTCCGCGTCCGTGAAAGATCAGGGATGGTGATGTGGGCTAGTTCAGCCAAGGGAGCAGGTTCTCCCCGCTCTCGACACAACTCAACTCGACCGTTCCTGTGAGAACGTCGACGTAGCTATAGGAGACCCGTGCCGTGCGGTCTCGCTTCTCCTCGACCTTCACGACGAACAAGGCGGGGTGAGTCTGTTCCAGGACCCCCTCGCGCTCGACGATCTTCGAGCGACCCATATTCGCCTTCAGGCGCATCCGTGTACCCATGAGCCCCTCGAGGTCGCCGCGGATACGTCCGACGACCTCGGTCTGCTGAGCAAGATCCATTCATTCGCCTCCTTGTAGTACGAAAGCGTAGTATAGCCCACTGAAGCGCGAATCTCAAGGTAGGAGCGTAGATTTCATCGCCGCTTCCCCGAGCGTGAGGTACTCCTCGAGTGCGAGGGTCTCCGCTCGCCGCGTAGGGTCCACGCCGGCCTCGGCAAGCACCGCTTCGACCGTTTCTGGCGCGGCGCCGAGCGCCGATACGAGCGAGTTGCGGATCGTCTTGCGGCGCTGCGCGAACGCGGCGTCAGCCATGCGAGCCGCGGCCCAAGCGGCGTCGTGCGCGGCACCACGTTCGACGCGGTCGAGCCGTACGACGGCGGAGTCGACCCGCGGCGGTGGAAGGAAGCACGTCCGTGGCACCGGGAAGCGCGCGCCCGGCTCGACGTGCAGCCCGAGCTTCACCGTGTAGGAGCCGTACTGCTTGCTCCCAGGTGCCGCGGTCATCCGGTCGGCGACCTCGGCCTGGACCATCACGACCGCGAACCGGAGCGTGGGCAACTCCTCGAAGAAACGCAGCACCACCGTCGCGGCGACCGAGTACGGAAGGTTGGCGACGAGCGCCACCGGGGGGCCGAGCGAGGTCGCGAGCTGCTCTACGGGCACGTCGACCGCATCCGCATGCACGACGGTGACGTTCCCGCATCCGCCGAGCGTATCATCGAGCACCGGAAGCAACCGCGCGTCGCGCTCGACCGCAACGACGCTGCCCGCCTCGCCGCACAGTGCGACCGTCAGGGTGCCGATGCCAGGGCCGACCTCGAGCACAACATCGTGACTGCTCAGGGAGGCCAGATCAAGGATGCGAGTCACGATGTTGCCGTCGACGAGAAAGTGTTGGCCGAGGGACTTCCGCGTGTACAGACCGTGGGTACGCAGGACATCGAGCGTGGCTCCGGGAGTCGCGAGCGGCGAGCGTGACACGCCGACCCCTACGGAAGGATGGTGATCGTCACCGTGCGCCGACCCCAAGCGACCGCCTCTGCCCGCGTGTCGAAGCACACGTCGATCTTGTCACCCTTGATTGCGCCACCGGTGTCCGCCGCGATCGCGTTTCCGTAACCCGGGACGTACACGCGGGTGCCGAGCGGGATGACCGCGGGGTCGACGGCGATGACACCGTACGTCGCCCGAGCGCCGGTTGCGGTCCGTGTGTTCACCCCGGGATCGCCCGGCGAGTACGCTGTCGCCACCACGGTGAGCGTCCGGCCTTCGCGTGGCGGTTCGGCGGTGGCGCCAGCCCGCGACGCGACGGTCCTCGGGGCGCTTCGCTTCGTACCCACCGCGACGATCTCGTCGACGGGCTCGGTGACGACGCGCTCTGCAGACAGCGTACGCGGCCCTTCGACACCATCGGTGACGGTCATCCGGTAGACGCGAACGGCGGTCCCCGGCTCTCCGTGGCGCTTGATGGCACGCGAGCCCTGGGGCATGGAGGCGTCGTTCTCGACAGTGGTCGCGTAGTCGACCTCGACGTACTCTTCGACGACCCGAACGAACACGTCACTGACCGAGATGGTCATCCCGGCATCGAGAGGGGTCTCGAGGGGCGGCTCGACACTGCAGCCCGACGCCGGGTCGAGACCCGCAGCGACGAGCGCATCGGCGACCGTGGAACCCACGACGTCGAGCGCGAGCAGTTCGCCTGAGATGTCGACGACCACAGGTACGGCGTGGCGCACCACCACTGTCATCCCATCGCTGACAGGAGTCGACGGACTTGGGGACACGACGTCTGCGGCACTGAGGACGATACCCGCATCTGCAAGCAAGGTATCGACCGTATCGGCGTCGGACGTGACGAAACGCGCGTCTCCGTCGACGACGAGGGTGACGCCGCTATCGGCCCACACGAACCCGGTGACGCCCAGTGCAAAAAGTGCTGCTGCGACGAGGAGTACGACTACGTGGTACGGCTTGAGCGATCGTGCCGGACGCTCCGGCGATGCTCCCATGAACCCCTCTTCATCGACAGGTCGGCTTCAGAGCGAACGAGACTCGATTATAGCCATCGGACCGACACGCCACAAACGGCCAGTTCGCTACGGTTCACCCGTCGAGCGGGACGGCCGGAGAGGCGTCAGCGCTGTGACTCCCGGCGCACCGACTCCACAAGCGACCGGCCGATCCGAGCAGCGTTCGCGAGCTCGGCGGGAAAGCGCTCGATGTCTTCCGGAGCGTCCGGACCCTCGACGTGAAGCTCCTCTGCGTAGTCGATGCCGAGGACCGCGAACACGCTCCTGGTGGGGGCGGCCGCGGCCTCGAACCCGAACGGGTCTCCGCCGCCGCGCACGAGCAGGAGCGCCCCCGGCCTGCGCAGGGAGACCTGCTCTCCATGCACGTAGCGCCTGGCCCAGTACGGCTGCAAGCGGTCGTAGAGCGCCTTGAGGACCGCAGGCACGGTAGCGAAGTACACCGGACTCGCCACGACCACGGCATCCGCGCCATCGAGACGCTCGTAGACGTCGGCCATGTCGTCCGATATCACGCACACGCCCGAAGGCGCGCATCCACCGCATCCCGTGCACGGTGCGATGTCGCACTCGACGACGACGAGCTTGTCGACCTCGGCCCCGGCCGCCCGAGCACCCGCGAGGCACTCGTCGAGCAGCCGCTCGCTGTTACCGTGGCGGCGCGGTGATCCCGCGATGCCGAGGATAGTCAGCGTGTCCGGCGCGCTCATCGGCATCACGACCTCGCGCCGCCAAAAACGGCCTGCGCGTTCGCCGTGAGCGTGTCGGCACACTGGCGTGTGTCGACCCCGTGTGTGCGCGCGAGCGCCGCTGCCGTATAGGTCACGAGGGCAGGCTCGTTCCGCTTGCCGCGGTACGGGTCGGGCGCGAGGAACGGACAGTCGGTCTCGACGAGCAGACGCTCGAGCGGCACTGCCGCAGCCGCGACGCGCAGCTCCTCGGCCTTCTTGAAGGTGAGCGGACCGGCGAACGAGACGTAGCACCCCATGTCGACGAAACGGCGCGCGAGTGTGGCGTCGGCGGTGAAGCAGTGGATGATGCACCCGGCACGGGGAACGCCGAGTTCGGTCAGGATCTCGATGCCCTCATCGTGCGCCTCACGCAGGTGGACGACGGCGGGAAGCCCGGATTCGTGCGCAATGGCGAGCTCCGCCCTGAACGAGGCCCGCTGGTCGTCGCGGGGCGAGTTGTCGTAGTGGAAGTCGAGTCCCATCTCGCCGATCGCCGCCACCCGCGGATCGCGTGCGTACGCGCGGAGGTGCGCGTCGACGGCCTCATCGTACCGGGACGCGTTGTGCGGGTGGCACCCCACGACGATGCGCACCTCGGGGACCTCTGCAGCCGCATGGCCGCCTTCGGTCGCAGCTTCTGCGACAAGTCGTTCCTCGGCCTCGGCACACCAGCCCGCGAGCCCCTCGAACGTCCGCTCCGGCGACTCGGTGACATCGACGACGGTCGCGACGAACGACACCCCCGACTGCGCGGCGCGCACGAGCGCACCCGGAGGGTCGTCGAGCATGTCGAGGTGCGCGTGGGTGTCGGGCACCGGAGCGCCGAGGTCGGGCGTGTCGTAGCGAATGTCGGTCACGGTGTCTCCTCGGCAGGCGAGCTGACGCACGGGCGGCGTGCGTCAGGCCTCGTCGTAGATGCGCGGGTAGAGCGGGTCGCCCTTCGAGACCGCGTTGCCTGGCGGGAGCTGACCCCACACGGCAGCTGCCTCGAGGTCGGTCACGGCATGGACGTCGCCGAGGCTCAGGCGGCGCCAGACCTCGGCCGAGGTCTCGGGCATGACCGGGGCGCAGAAGAGGGCCGCGATGCGCACGGACTCGAGCGCGTTGTAGATGACGGTCGCGAGGCGACCGTGGGTCTCCTCGGCCTTCGCGAGGTTCCACGGGGCCTCGTTCTCGATATAGCGGTTGGCGTCTTTGATGAGGTCCCACGCCGCCTCGAGGGCGGTGCCGTAGTCGAGGCGCTCCATCGCCCCGGCGTACTTCGCCGGCAGGGCCTCGGCGAATCCGCGCAGTGTCGCGTCGGCATCGGTGGGCTGCTCGTCGGCAGGGATAGCGGGCACCGCGCCGTCGAAGTACTTCTCGATCATGTTGAACAGGCGCGAGCAGAGGTTGCCCCAGTCGTTGGCGAGATCGCCGTTATACCGCTGCACCATCGATTCCATCGAGATCGAGCCATCCTCGCCAAAGCGCACGTCGCGCAGGAAGTAGTAGCGGTAGGCATCGACCCCGAACCGCTCGACGAGCGACGCGGGCGTCTGGGCGTTGCCTTTGGACTTGCTCATCTTCTCGCCCTTGGCCATGAGGAACCCGTGCGCATAGACGCACTCGGGCACCTCGAGACCGGCCGCCATGAGCATCGCCGGCCAGATGACGCAGTGGAAGCGGATGATGTCCTTGCCCACGAAGTGGTATTGCGCCGGCCAGCGACGGGCGAACTCGTCTGCCTTGGCGGGGTCACCGTAGCCGATCGCGGTGATGTAGTTGAGGAGCGCGTCGATCCAGACGTACGTGACGTGACCCTCGCCAAAGGGCAGCGGCACGCCCCACGTGAACGTCGTGCGCGAGATCGAGAGATCCTTGAGCCCGCTCTTCACGAACGAGATGACCTCGTTGGCGCGCGTCTCCGGGCGGATGAACGGGCGCCCCTCGGCAGCGCGCGTATCGTAGAGCTCGAGCAAGCGGTCACCGAACTCGGAGAGCTTGAAGAACCAGTTGTCCTCCTTGATGAACTCGACATCCCGGCCGCACGACGGGCACTCGTGCTCGTTGATCTGGTCGGTCGGGAAGTACGTCTCGCACGGCACGCAATACCAGCCCTCGTAGTGGCCCTGATAGAGGTAGCCCGCGTCGTGGAGCGCCTGCCAGAACGCCTGGACACCGCGCTTGTGGCGCTCCTCCGTAGTGCGGATGAAGTCGTCGTTGGTGATGCGGAGCATCTCCCACGCCTCGACGAAGCGTGGCGCGATCGAGTCGCACCACTCCTGCGGCGACATGCCGGCCTCCTCGGCGGCGTGCGCCACCTTCTGGCCGTGCTCGTCGAGGCCGGTGAGGTAGTGCACGTCGTCACCGAGCATGCGGCGGTACCGTGCCAGCGCGTCGCCCGCCACGGTGGTGTACGCAGTGCCGAGGTGCGGCACCGAGTTGACGTAGTAGATGGGGGTTGTCAGGTAGAACGATTCGGCGCTCATCGGTTTAGAGACTCCGTCCGTTGGGTAATACTGGAAACAGAAAGGGGCGCACGACACCATGATTCTAACCAATCCTGCCCCTGCGTCACCCGAACACCGTCCACGAAAGCAGGGGCGAGATGAAAGATACCGGCATCGTTAGGCGCGTCGACGACCTCGGGCGCATCGTCATACCCATGGAACTGAGGCGGACCCTCGGCATCCGC
This sequence comes from Coriobacteriia bacterium, assembly GCA_007125735.1. GTDB lineage: Bacteria > Actinomycetota > Coriobacteriia > Anaerosomatales > SLCP01 > SLCP01. The sequence goes on from SLCP01000017.1 coordinate 13,069, forward strand.
GTGAAGGACCCGATGGCCATCATGGTCGACGGTGACCGCATCATACTCCAGAAGCACACCGACGTCTGCGCGATCTGCGGAAGCCCCGAGGACGTCGCCGAGTTCAAGGACCGTCCGATCTGCGGACAGTGCATCACCGAGATCAAAGCAAGGTGACGCGCGACCGATTCGGCCTCACTCGTGTCCGTGTGCGATGCGGTAGACGTCGTTGCGCCGCGCCCCGAGCTCTTCCGCGACCCGCTTGACCGCCTCCGAGCGCTTGAGGCCCTCGGCGGCGAGTTCGTCGAGGCGCACACGGATGGCGTCGGTGTCGAGGGGGCTGCGCTCTCCGCGCGCCGGCGGGCCAACGAGCAGTACGACCTCTCCTTTCAATTCGCGCTGTGCGAGCGTCGCCGCGACCTCCTCGACGGGGCCACGCACGACCTCCTCGTGCATCTTGGTCAGTTCGCGCGCCATGCACGCCTGCCGACCGGGAAGCACCTCGGCGATCGCGGCGAGCGTGGCCGCGGTGCGGCGTGGCGACTCGTAGAACACGAGCGTGGCGTCGAGGTCAGCGAGCGCGGTGAGCCGCGTCCGGAGCTCCCCCGCCTTCCTCGGCAGGAAACCGCCGAAGTAGAACGCGTGCGTGGGCAGCCCGCTCGCCACGAGCGCGGTGATGATCGCCGAGGGCCCCGGGAGCACCTCGACGGCAAGATCGGCCTCGATGCACGCATCGACGAGATGAGCGCCCGGATCGGAGACGCCCGGGGTCCCCGCGTCAGAGACGAGGGCGACGCGCTCGCCCGCCCCGATGCGTTCGACGATCTCGGGCGTGCGGGAGTCAAGGTTGTGCGCGTGGTACGAGCGCATCGGCGTCTCGATCCCGTAGCGGGCGAGCAACGTGCGTGTCACGCGGGTGTCCTCGGCGGCGATGAGGTCTGCGTCGCGCAGCGCGTCGAGCACGCGCACGGTGACATCACCCAGGTTGCCGATGGGCGTGGCGCACACGCTGAGGCGGCCGGAGGCCACCGGTCACTCCGGAGGCGCTGGTGGCCGAGGAGGTGCCGGCGGCTCGGGAGGGCGTGGTGACTCGGGCGGGCTCGGCGGTGCCGGCGGCGCGTACGGCGGCGCGTACGGTGGCGCGAGCGGTAGACCGCCCTGCGGTGGAGGCGGTGGCGCCGGCGGCATCGGGCTACCGCCCGGTTGCGGCGCTGTCGGTGGTGCGGGCGGAACGTGTCGCGTGCCCGCTGCGGGCGGCTCGGCCCCTTGCACCACCTCGCGCCCTGTCAACCTGCGGTAGAAGATCGTCCAGACCGTGGAGATGAACGCCGAGTAGATGGCGGTCGGCAGAAGGAGAACGAGGCCGAGCACGGCGCCCGCGACCGCTGCCCCCCAGATCGAGCCGCCAAGAACGGCCACCGCGATAGCAACCCCGAACACGGCCGCCACCATGCCAACGGCGATCCCGTAAGCGATGCCGACGGCGAACATGAGGAGCCACATCACGGCCACGTCCTTGAAGCGGGACCTCAGGTCCGACCACGCGGCGCCGATGGACCGGAAGACGCCGGTTCCCGAGATGACCGCATGTCGCACGCCGAGGGTGTCCAATACGCCCGCGATTACGCCGGCGACGAGAAGGAGTGCTCCGCCGAAGAGGACACCTCCGCACATCCCGACAAATGCTTCCGGCCCCGGCGCACCTCCGCTGACGAGGGAGCCGACGAGCGGCGCGAAGATCGCGAGCAACAGCAGTCCACTAATGAGAACGATAGGTGCGAACAGGACGAATCCGATGCCGAACACGCGGAACCAGACGCGGAAGCCGGCAGACCAGCCGTCCATGCCGCGGACCTCACGTCCCTCTTCTGCGTTGTTGACCAGGTGGACGAGACCGCCCTTGGCCGCGATCGATATGACGAAGAGCGCCAGTCCCACGAGTGCAAAGGCCGCGGCGGCCGCGAAGACGAGTGCGATGTTCTCTTCGATCCAGTAGCCGAACTGCTCGAACTGGCGGAAGGTCGCCTCATCGAAGTCACCGGTACCGAACTGGTAGTTGCTGCCGCCTGTCGAGCTCGCGCCGCCTGCAAACAGGCCGAACAGCCAGAGGATGCGATATCGCCACGTGACGGTCCACGCCCGTTTGAGGACACCTATGTGGTCCACGTCTCCCGCCTCCCTGTTCGCTCACGCGCCAGACCAGCAGCGGCGCTCCTCGGCGACCCGTTCCTCGTCACTCTACCCGTTCGAGCACGTACGTACGCGTGCCGAGCCCCATCCGCTCCGCGTACGCCATCGCGTGCGTCCCGTCGATGCCGCTGACCTCAGTGAACGTGTCGTCCCCGGCGGCATGGCCTTCGCCCCGCGTGCCGGGAAGTCCCGGTGCTGCGCGCACGAGGTCGTAGGCGGCCTGGTCGATGGCGACGGGATCGGTACTCGCGAGCACCCCGATGTCGGGCACCACCGCGGCGTCCGAGAAGTGCCAGCAGTCGCAGTCGGGCGTGACATCGGTGACGAACGAGAGATAGATGGCCTTGCCGGACTTGCCGGCGACCGCACCGGCGACGTGCTCGACCATCTTCTCCTGTATCGCCTGAGGGGTGGTCTTCCAGTTGATGGCGATCGCTCCGTACGGGCACGCGGCGACGCACTCGCCGCAGCCGTAGCACGTCGCGTAGTCGACCGCGGCCACCCGATCCGGACCGATGGTGATCGCGTCGACCGGGCACCACGTGACGCACCGGCCGCACGCCGTGCACTTCTCGGCGTCGGGATCGGGGCTGAAGTCCGCGTGCATCCGCTGTTTCGCGCTCCTGCACCCCAGGCCCATCCCGACGTTCTTGATCGCCCCGCCGAACCCGGTCGCTTCATGCCCTTTCACGTGACTCACGACGACCATCGCGTCGGCGTGGACCGCGACACTCCCGAGCTTGACGCTCTCGAAGTGCGTGCCGCCCTCGATCGAGACCTCGATTGCATCACGGCCGTCGAGGCCGTCAGCGATGATGATCGGCGCCTCGACGGTCGCATACGCGAACCCGTTGTGAAGCGCACACTCGAGGTGATCGACGGCGTTGGCTCGCTGGCCGCGATAGAGGGTGTTCGCGTCGGTGAGAAAGGGCTTGCCGCCTACCGCCTTCACGCGAGCCACTACCTCGCGGATGTACATCGGCTGCACGAAGCCGGTGTTGCCCGCTTCGCCGAAGTGCAGCTTGATCGCGACGAGATCGCGCTCGGCCACGGTGTCGCTGAGTCCCGCCCGGTCGAGCAACGCACCGGCACGCGCTACCAGACTCTTCTTCGCCTGGGTGCGGACCGGCGTGAACCAGACCTTGGCAGGGGTGGTCGGTTTGACTTGGCTCATCGGTGCAACCCTTCCCGCGAATCGTACTCGTCGAGCGCGAGCGCGGCAGCCCCGAGGACGCCGGCGTCGTTTCCGAGCTCGGCCTGTGCGAACCTCACATCGAGACGCCCGGCCATCGCCTCGGCTGCCATAACCTCCTCGGCACGCTCCATGATGAATCCGCACGACTCGCCGATGCCGCCGCCGATGACCACCAGCTTGGGGTTGAGGAGGTTGACGAGCCCCACGAGTGCCCTGCCGAGGACCGCACCGGCCTCCAGCAGGATCCCACGTGCGACCTCGTCGCCCTTGAGCGCCGCCGCGACCACGTGCTCGGCGTTGACCTCAGCCTTGTTGCCGCCCGCCTCGGCGAGGATCGCCGAGCCGTCGTAGCGCTCGACCGCCTCGCGACCCTTTGCGGCAAGCGCGGGGCGGCCCATGTAGCTCTCGATGTGCCCAGTGCCGCCGCACGGACACGGTGGACCGTCCATCTGGACGACCATGTGCCCGACCTCGCCACCCATACCGCGCGAGCCTCGGTACGGCTCGCCGTCGAGGAACATGCCGCCGCCTACACCGGTGCCGAGCGTCACCATCAGGAAGTCGCGGGCGCCCTTGGCCGCTCCGAACCGCGACTCGCCGAGCGCTGCGAGGGTGCCGTCGTTGTCGAGCGTGATCTCGTAGCGTGCACGCGACATCACGAGCGAGCGGATGTCGACGCCGGCGAGCGGCAGGTTCGTGCAGAACTCCACGCTCTGCCGCAAGAAGTCGATCTGCGCGGGAAGACCGATGCCCACTCCCGCGATCTCACTCGGATGGGTCCCGGCAGTCACGTCCTCGATAAGCTCGATGATGGCGTCGACGACTGCGAACGGACCGTTGGCCGGCGTCGGCATCACTGCGTCCTTGACGATGCGGCCCTTGCGTTCGACGAGTCCCGCGGCGATACGGGTACCCCCCACGTCGACGCCCACAGCGAACGATGTGCGCATGAGAACAGCGACCTCCTCGGCAGGTGTGCACGGACGACGCGAAGGCCGGTAGGCTCAGTCGGGTCGTCCGGATCGGCTCCGCACCGATGATATCAGTAGTCCCACAGAATGCCCCGCTGCTTGATGAGACCGAGCTCCTGCATGCGGTCGACCATCTCGCCTTCGGTGACACCGAACAGGCGGGCCAGGTAGCGGTGGTCGTTGAACCACTTGAGCGCCTGGTCGCGCACGAGCGGTTCGGGTAACACAAGCTCCGCGGCGACCAGGTCGGCTTCCTGATGCTCGACCGCGGTGTTGCGGGGATACGTCGCAGCAGGGTCGTCGAGCACGAGAAGCAGGTGACCGATCAGGTGCGCGAGCGTTCGCCTCTGGTGCTCCTCGGGCCGCTCGGCGTTTATGAGCAGGATCGGGAGCCCATCCTCGTTGACCGCAGCGCCCGAGAAGAACGAAGGCAGACGCACCATGCGCACGGGCACGCCGATGCGCGCCGCGACAGCGTCGAGCGGTACCGGAGGCTCGTCGACGCCCGTCTTCTCCAGGGCGTCGGCCGCAAGACGCCGATAGTATGTGGCCGAGTGAAGAGGCACGCGTATCTCCTGCCGACACGGCCTGATAGATCGCTCCTACGAAGTGTATCGGCTCGCATCGCGTGTACGCATCCGTTGCAGACGTGCATCTGCCGATACACTAAGGGTAGCATTCGGAGTGTGGGTCGGACGCCGCGAGGGAGTCAGCGTGACCGAGAGGGATCGTTCAACCGCCGAGGAGGTCGTCCGCGCGCTCGCCGGCGCGGTCAACGCCGTGCGCCTCTATCCTCCTTCGAGCGAGCTGCCCGGCCAGGCGCTCGACCGTCTCGTCGAGCACGTGGCGCGCGCCACCGCGGGCGGGACCACCCTGCGTCTCCTCGTCGACCCGGAGGGCTTCCGCCACGGCGACGTACGTATCGCCGAAGGACACACCCAGTCGCTCGCTCTCGCCGAGAACCTCCACGCGATGCAGACCGGTCAAGTCATCTTCGCCCCGGAGGCGACCCGCGCCGAGCTCGAGTCGTTCGTGACGCTGATCGCCGGCGACCCACGCGAGATCCGGGCTCAGGGAGGGCCTCGCTCGCTGCTGACCGCCGCGGGAGTCACCCGCGTCGCGGTCCTCGAGGTGACACTGCGCGCCTCCTCGGAAGAAGGCCTCCCCGGACTCGATCTCGCCAACGCCCCGCTCGACGACATCGCGCAAGAGACCCTCGCCGCGGCCCGGCGGTGGACCGCCTCAGCCGAGCAAGGCACCGCGGGCGACGACGAGGCCGCCCGTGCGATCGGCTCCCTCGAGCAGGCCACACGCGACCTCGCCGCATCGCGGATAGCCCAGGCGCTCATGCGGCTCGACGATGACGAGCGGGTGGAAGTGCTCACCGCCACCCTGCGACCCGGCCAGGGAGGCGTCGCGATGACGGGCATGCTCGACATCGTCGCACGCATGAACCCGTCTGCGCTCGCTCGCCTTCTCAAGCTCGCGGCCGTCGCCACCGGCGGCACGCCCGAGCTTCTGGCCTCGCGGCTCGAACTCCCGCCTGAGATCCTGCAGGAGTTGACACTCCTCCTCTCGCCTCCCCCGCGCACCGAAGCCGAGTGCGGCGTGCCGCAGACAGTAGAGCCGGAGCGTCTGGCCGAGGAAGCCTCAGCCCCCGGCGGGGAGAGTGACGTCGCCCGACTCGTAGCCGATGCGCCCGTGACGCAAGCAGGTCGCGCTCTCAACGCCACCATCGCGGTGCTCAGAGAGCGTCCAGAGGTCGAGAGTGTCAAGGCTGTGGGCGAGGCGCTTGCCCCTGCCGCACGCGCCGGGTCGCTGACCACGGTCCGCGAGGCACTTCGCCTGCTCGACGAGGTGAGCGCAGATCCTGCGCTTTCCGACGCCGCCGTCGCGGCGCGCACCGATCTCAGCGATCCAGGGCTCCTCGGCATGATATGCGAAACGGTTCGAGACGACGCCGACGCGGCCATCACCGGCGAGATACTCGCTGCCGCCGGCCCGACCGGCGCGGAGGTGCTACTCACGCACGTCGCCCATGCCAATCCCCACTCCCGTTCCCTCTTCCGCCCCGTCGTGCGAGGGATGAGTGACCAGGTCCTCGCGGTCGCCGGTCGCAGGCTTCGCAGCGACGATGCCGCCACCGCGGTCGGCATCCTTTCGGTACTCCCCGACCTCGGCGACCGGCAGGCGGTGCCCGTGGTCACCTCGGCACTCGAGCATCTCGACATCTCGGTGCGGCGGACCGCGGTCAGCACCCTGGCTGACATCCCGAGCACCGACGCCCGTCGCTCGCTCGCCCGGGCTCTCGGGCACTGGGACCCTGAGACGCGCCGCTGGGCGATCAGTGAGGTCGGGCGCGCCAAGGCCGTAGAAGCGCTGCCTACGCTCGTGCGCATCCTCGAAGACATCAACATCTTCGAGCGCAACCACGAGCTGAAGAAGGAGGTCATCAAGTGCCTCGAGTCGCTCGGCTCGCGCGATGCGCTGCCGATACTGAGGCGCTGGTCCCGCAGACGGTTCATACTGGGTCAGAAGAACAAGGAGTTGCGCTTCTTGGCCGAGAGAGCCGTGGAACGCCTATCCGCCGGAGAGCCGGAGAAGGAGTAGATGCCCGATGAGTGACGTCGTAGACCCCGCGAACGACGACCTGCAATCCGCACCCGAGATGGCCAACGAGATCGCGTCGGGCACGCGCGCGCCGTTCGCGGACCCAGCCCGGCTGGCAAGAGCGAAGGAGCTCCTTCGCGCGCTCGCGGTCTCGCACACCAATGCCGGCCTCTACCCGACCACCCATCCACTCGTCGGCCAGTCCCTCGGCGAACTCGTTGCCGCAGTGGAAGCGCTGCGCGACGACGGGTTCAGCAGTATCACCGTCAACATCTACAAGCGCACGCTCTTCGTCGAAAACCAGGTCTTCCCCGAGGAGAGCATGACCCACCGCAAGACGGTCGAGGAGTTGCTCGCGCATGGGATCTCCGCGCTCACGCTTCTGGCCACCTTCAATCTTCGCGATGCGACCGCGCTCGTCGAGGCGCTGTCCGACGAGTCGATCGCCGATCTCGAAGCGGCACGGGCGATGTTCGAGCGCAGGGGCGTGGCAGGCGTGGAGCTCTCGGAGACCGCACTGTTCGAGGAAGCGGGCCGCGAAGGCGAGCAGGAGAACAAGGTCGCCGCCCGTCAGACGTACGACGCGGGCATCGAGGCGATGCGCGATGTCGAGACGCAGACCAAGCTCGGCAAGGTATTCGACGTAGAGCCGCTCCAGCACATGGTGAGCAATATGCTCGACAACCTCTTCCGAGACCCGGCAGCGGTCCTCGGTCTCACCGCGATAAAGGGGCACGACGACTACACGCTGAACCACTCGATCAACGTGTGCATCCTCTCGCTGTCTCTCGGCGCTTCGCTCGGCTTGGACAGCGCCGCGCTGCGCTCGCTCGGACTCTCCGCGCTGCTCTACGACCTCGGCAAGGTGCGCATCCCCGAAGACATCCTCAACAAGCAGGGCCCCCTCACCACCGATGAGTGGCACGTCGTGAAGAGCCATACGAAAGAGGGTGCCGACCTGCTCAAGCGCATCCAGCTCATCGACGAGATGCCCATGGTGGTCGCCTACGAGCACCACCAGCGCCACGACCTGCAGGGGTATCCCGAACCACAGACCGACCAGGAGCAGCACCTCTACTCCAAGATCGTCGCGCTGTGCGACGCGTACGACGCCATGACCACCCGTCGTCCGTTCCGCCGAGAGATCCGCCCGGACAAGGCGCTCGCGGTGCTCATGCAGGGCCGCGGCAAGGCATACGACCCCGCGCTCACCAAGTCCCTCGTCGCCATGCTCGGCATCTACCCGATGGGCGCCGTAGTCCACCTCGATGACCAGTCGACTGCGGTCGTGTTCCGCGTGAACACCGACGACCTGCTGCACCCGCGCGTCAAGCTGCTCTCCGACCCCCACGGGCGCTGGCACGAGGACCCGGAGGTGCTCGATTTGCGCGTTGTCGACCCTGAGACCGGCGAGTTCGCACGCTCCATCGTCGAGTGCGTCCCCGCATCGGACGCCGGCATCGACGACGTGTGGCAGTACCTGTAGAGCCGGAGGCGACCTGCGATGAGCCTCGAGCGCTCACCCGGCTGGCCGCTCGGCCCCGATGAGGAGCACCTCCTCTCAGCTGCCGAGGTGCTGGCTTCGACCATCGAGTCACAGGTCGCGGTCGCGAATCAGCCTGAGGACGAGGCGGCCGGGGACGCAGCACTCATCGGCGCGTTCCACATCGCGCGCGCTGGGCGCTGCGTGAGGGCGACCATCGCCCTCGCCCGTGCGGGGTACGCGGTCGAGTCCGCTGCGGTGGTGCGCACGCTCCTCGAAGACGCGGCGAGCCTGCGCTACCTGTCGCTCAAACCAACGTCACGCGCGCGGAAGTGGCTCCGGTTCGACGAGACGCGTTCGCTCGAGTACTGGCGACTGAGCGAGCAGCTCGAGCTCGGGATACCCAAATCGGAACGGATAGAGGAGATCGAGGCGCGCGGCATGCGCGGAAGCCCGGTCTGGTGGTCGGGCAAGTCTCCGTCGGCCATGGCGCGGGAGTCCCGCTCTCGGGACGATGACCTCACGCGCACGTTCCGGGCTCTCTACCCATGGCTTTCCGACGTTGCCCATGCCAACGTCAAGACGACCGTCAACTATTACTTCACCGCTGCGGACGGCTCGTTGGTGTTGCGCGTCGGACCCTCCGACCACCTCGTGCGACTCATGGTGACGATCATGGCCGACCTGGCCGTGAAGGTGTGCGAGATCGCCCACGAGATCGGAGCGCGCACCGATCTTGCGGAGATCAAGCGGGCGCATGCGCTTCTCACGAGCCTCACTGCGGCGGGAGCTGAGCCAGAAGCCGAGTAGTCACCGGCGCTCGAATCCTCAGAATCGGGGATACAGCCGTATGGGGGTCGAACACGACACGGGGCACGACGCGGCGACCAAGTTTCGAGTGATGGTCGTGACCGTTCTCGGAGCGGGCATCGTCTTCCTCGACACGAGCGTGGCCAATGTCGCCCTACCGGCGATCCAGAGGGATCTCGGAATCTCCACCGCGCTGCAGCAGTGGGTCGCCTCCGGCTACCTGCTCACACTCTCGGTGCTGCTGCTCGTTGGCGGCAGGCTCGCCGACGTGTTCGGACGACGCTTCGCCTTCATCACGGGGCTGGCCGCTTACTCGGCACTCGCGCTCGTAGCCGGTCTCGCCCCGACGGGACTCGTGCTGGTCGGGGCTCGTATCGCGCAGGGGGTCGCAGGCGCGCTGCTCGTGCCCACCACACTCGCGATCATCAACGCGACGTTCCCGTCGAACGAACGAGGTGCGGCGATCGGCACGTGGGCCGCATGGTCAGGTATCACCACGATCCTCGGTCCGGTACTCGGCGGGCTCGTCATCGACAACTTCACGTGGCGCTACGCGTTCTTCATCAGTCCGGTCGTGGCCGTCGCCGCCCTCATCCTCGCCCGAGGGGTGCCCGAGTCGCGCGACGAGAGCGCCGTGCGCTCGATCGACTACGGTGGCGCACTGCTCGTGTGTGCCGCCCTTGGCGGCATCGTCTTCGCACTCATCCAGGGCCCCGTCGCCGGGTGGGGCGCACCGGAGGTCGTCTGGGCGGCGGTCCTCGGCACCGCGCTGCTGCCCGTCCTCGTCCTCTATGAGCGCACCCGCGACCATCCGATCGTACCGCTCGGCATGTTCGCCAACCGTAACCTTGCCGTAGCCAACGTCGCCACGTTCTTCGTGTACGCTGGCTTGTACGGCACCTTCTTCTACGTGTCGCTGTACGCGCAGACCGCGCTCGGGGCCTCGGCCA